>CAMNPQ010000192.1 GCA_946548305.1 uncultured Pseudobutyrivibrio sp. | reverse complement strand
GCATGGTATACCGCGACCAAATGTATGATCTAAAGCAACAATAGGACGATTGATATTAAAATATTCTTCATTAGTAACAGAGTGAGTACCGCAGATTATACCATCAACCATATTGCGTTTTAACATATCAAAGTACTGTAACTCATAGCTTTCCTCTGACCATGTATTGCAAATCATAGCTTTATAATCATGTGCGAGCAGCTCTACTACCAGTTTATCAACGAATTCTGCAAAAAAAGGATGAGAAATCTGAGGGATGATAACTGCAACTATACCTGTTCTTTTATAATATAAATTTCTAGCAATCTCATTTGGGGTGTAATTAAGTTCACGGATAGCCTCCATAACCTTTTGCTTTGTTTCCTCTTTTACATACCCATTTTCACTAAGTACACGAGATACAGTTGCTACACCTACTCCAGCTTTTTGTGCAACATCTCTAATTGTCGCCATAATTTCTTACCCTTTCACGTGGATATTTTAGTTTAAGATATCTGTTTTTAGGTAAATTTTCAAGTTAATTTATTGCTTTTATTATATTTATTTTTTATCCTTTTATGCCTGAAGAAGCTATACCTTCAACGTAGTATTTCTGCATAAATATGAACATAACTATCATAGGAATTGCAGATAATACCAGTGATGCCATAATGGCACTATAATGTACAGGCTGTGTTCCAAAAAATGACTGAACTGCAAGCTGTATAGTACGATTTTCCTTACCTGTCATTATCAAGAATGGCCACATGAAATCATTCCAATGAGCCACGAAATCCAAAATAAATACTGTAGCATATACCGTTTTTGATATAGGCATTACAATGCTAAAGAAAGTTCTGATTGGTGAACTACCGTCAATTGAAGCTGCTTCCAATAAATCATCAGGAATATCCTTGAAAAAGTTGTAAAACATATATATTGAAAAGCATTTTGCAATTGATGGAACTACCAATGCTGGCAGTGAATTTACCCACCCTAGCTGCGACATTTCAATGTACATTGGAAGCAAAATTGCCTCCATTGGCATTACCATTAATGCAACTACAAAGCTAAGAATTAGCTTTCTTCCTTTGAAACGAAATTTTGCCAATGCATATCCGCATATTGAATTGATTAATAAATCAAATACTAAAATAAGCAAAATATATGTGATAGTGTTCTCAAACACGTTCATCAAATCAACTCGTCTGAAAACCTCAATAAAGTTATCAAAGCTTGCATCTTCAGGAACAAAAGTCTGTATTGAATTCATGTTAGCAAATATTTTTGCTTCTGGTTTTAACGATGCTGAAATCATCCAAATCAAAGGAGAAACAAAGATAATTCCAATTATTGTATTACCAGCATAGAATAGAATTTTCTGAAGCGCCTTCTGTGTTTTTAAAGATTTCATAAGCTACTCCTTTCATTCTTCTGATGTTATTTTTTGCAAAATTAATGACATTGCCACAACAATCACAAAGAATACAGCTGCAACTGAACAGGCATATCCAAAATTTCCTTTTTGAAATCCCTGGGTGTAGATGTAATACACCATGGTTTTTGTGGAATTTCTTGGACCTCCCTGTGTCATTACATATGGCTGTGTGAATAGCTTCATCGCCTGAATCATAGTAATCATAATGACATATTTAATTGTTCCTTTAAGATTTGGTATTGTGACAAACCAAAACTGCTGCCAAGGTGTTGCTCCATCAACTGATGCAGCTTCGTATTGATCTCTTGGAATTCCTTGCAAGCCTGCAAGAAAGATCATCATCTGGTAGCCTGCTCCTTGCCATGCAGACATAAAGATGATTGAATTCATCGCTGTTCTCTCATTGGTCAAAAAGTTAATTGGTTCAAGACCAAGATTTACTAATAACGCATTAATTAATCCAGTATTAGGATTAGAGTTGTATAAAACAGTCCAAAGAACAGCAATTACAACCATAGATGTTAACTGTGGACTAAAATACATTGTTCTAAATACTGATACACCTTTAAATTTTTTTGATACTAACATTGCCAATGCCAATGCTAATGTACATTGAACTGGCACAACTACAATAGTGAAATAAAAAGTATTTTTTAATGAAATCCAGAAGTCAGAATCAGTAATCAATTTGTGATAGTTTTCAAAACCAATGAATGTTATATCATTTGGCCTCATAACTTGATACTGGAACACTGAATAGTACACTGTATATATAATCGGTACAACCAAAAACGCTATCAGTAATGCTACTGCAGGCAATGAAAAAACATATCCAGCAATTCGTTCATCCCGTTTTCTTCCAGACATTTGCTCTGTTTTTGCCATCGATATTGCTCCTATTTTTAGAATTCCTTTACTGCTAAGCTACTAGCTATGCTATATAAAAGTCGCACCATAATTGATGCGACTTTTAATATATTATCATCAAGCCTTACTAATTAATTTGCGTAGTAAGTGTTATAATCTTCAGCAAAACTGTCTGCTACAGAATCCAACTGTTCTTTAATGTATGATTCATCAACAGCTTTTGTCGAAGCAGCCTCTGAGAAGATATTTGACATTGCTTCTGCATAATCTGTTGAGAAAGTTGCATATGATGGAGTTCTTGGACGAGGAGCAGCTGAATTCTGAAGCTGTTCTACGAATAAAGCTCTTGGTCCTTCTGCATAAGAAGCCATACATTCCTCATCATAAGCTGATGCTCTAGTTGCAGGCTTAGCAATTGCATCTGCATATGAAGCAACATTTTCTGTATTCATTAACCATTTAAGGAACTCACCTGTAGCCTCTACATTCTCGCAATCCTTTGAAACAGCTGCTGACCAGTCTCCACATGGAGAAACAGCCTTATGAGTATCATCAGCAACTGGATAATATGTTACGCCCCAATCGAAAGTTGCATTAGCCTCAAGTGTAGCTACATCCCATGAACCACCTAACTCAGTAGCACATGCACCATTTAAGAACTCATCTGTAATAGGATCTACATTTGCGTAACCCTTTGCAATTAAATCTGCAAGGAATGCTGTTGTCTTTACAGATTCATCGCTATTTACATAGCCATCTGCTGTAGTACCATCATCTGAAATATAATCCTTACCTTCTGAAATATACATTGGCTCAAGAGCATAAGGAATACCTTCGCCGTGATCCATAATAATATGTGTTCCTACATAACTATCTGTTGTACATTTCTCAGCAATTTCTGCCATTTCTGACCATGTTATTGGATTATCAATAGTTCTTGAATCCAAGTCATCAGTATCAACACCACATTCCTTTAACAAATCCTTGTTGTAGTAGAATGCTACACCAGACTGTGTTGCTGATATTGCATATAATTCACCATCATATGTACATTGAGCCTGTGTTGCAGGATCAAAATCATCAATACTATCACTAAAATAATCGGTGATTGGAACAATAAGTTCATTAGCTGCATAGTATGAAACCTGTGGTCCATCTACAAAGAATATTGAAGGAAGGCTATTTGATGTTACAGCTGTTGCGATTTTATTATCATATGCATATGAATCTGAACGATCAATTGCCTCACGAGCTGCCTTCATGTCTGGATGAGCTGTGTTCCATTCGTCAATCTTTTCTGCCCACCAATTCTCAATAGATTCTTTATCACTTGGTGACCAAATAGTAATTACGGCGTCGTCCATATCACCTTGTGTTGCGCCTTCAGTACCTGTGCTGGCATCTCCACCTGTAGATTGTGAAGACCCGCACGCCATAAGAGATGATGCCATCATAATGGCAAGACCTGAGCAAAGCATTTTTCTTTTCATTGTCTCTCCTCCTAGTGTAAAAACATGTATGGAACCCGTTCCATATCCCCTCAATAAAAAACGCAGCCCGGGCCTGCGTCATTATATCATTATATGGAACCCGTTCCATATTTTCTATGCTTATAAAATACACCAATCCATTATGGTATGTCAAATATTTTTACTTAAGATTTTGCTCAAATACTACACAAAAAAATACTCCCCATTTTATGCATTATGCTCTCATAAATGGGGAGTACCAATATTCTACTCGTGTAATTCAAGAGGAAGCCCATCAGGGTCAAAGAAAAATGTCATTTTCTTATTTGTAAATTCATCTGTCCTTATAGGCTCACACTCAATATCAAGTTGTTTTAACTGCTGTACTACAGCCTCAATTTCTTCCACCTTAAAAGCAAGATGTCTCAGTCCACAAGCTTCTGGATAAGATGGTCTTTTGGGCGGATTCTTTGGAGCAAATATTTCTAGCTCTGTATTTGAATCTATCTTTAAATCTAATTTCCAGTCTTCCTTCTCTGGTCTATAGTTTTCCCGAATCACCTCAAAACCTAGCTTATTAACGTAAAAATCCTTAGACTTATCGTAATCAGACACGATAATCGCTATATGATGAATTGTGGATAAAATCATGTTGTGTCCTCCTATTTTTCGAATTTTTCTTTATCCAACAGGATAAGAAGACGCTCTCTTATAATCGATGCCCAAAAGTGAGCCCGATGCAATTACATCATATTGGTTATCAATAGCCCAAAACTTCAAGGCTGTAATTGCTTCTTCGCATTCCTGTATTTCATCAAAAAATAATAATGTCTTATCTGGCGAGATTTTCTTCTCAGGGAAACGAAATCTTAAGGCCATAACCATATTTTCAACTGTCAAATCGCCTGAAAATATTTCAGCTGCAGACGGCGTCTGTTTAAAGTTAATTTCTATATATTCCTCATAATTTTCTTCTGCAAATCTTTCTTTTTAACATAATAGTTCTCCATCAACATTTTGATGACATAATTTTACATTATAATCAACATTTTGGAAATTGTATTTGACGTTATTATCAACATTTTAGAAATAGACAATTAGAAATAGACATGAACTCAACCTGCCACCTAGATAAATATCTATTTGCACGAACTATCGTTTAGTTAGACAAATTCTTGAATTTGTGCGATTAACTTCCGATTTGAACTTACTATAAATAATTCTTTCACTCAAGAGAATTCTTTTCCCTCTGTCATATAATCTAATATATTGATATGCAAAATAACATTTCTTTTTTGCAACAAATAATCTGTGGTCATACTCTTACCAATGTCGCCGCAGACCGCGGGATCTGCCTTGCTCCTGTGTTTCTGAATAATCACAGCGAACAGTTCGCCTGGATACCATATGATTGTCAGGATACTTTGTTATTATTTTCTAAAGCTCTTTCCGTTTGTGCTGCCTCCATCAACAAGCACATCTACACCA
>CAMNPQ010000191.1 GCA_946548305.1 uncultured Pseudobutyrivibrio sp. | reverse complement strand
CAGCAGCCTCCCTTGATGTGATATGTTCTAAGGCTTCTCTAACCAGAGATTGCACCTCAGGCACAAGCACTGGTTCCTTTCGCTCCTCAATGGATGTTTCTTTTAATATTTCAATAGATTTTTCATTGTCAGCAGAAATTACCACTCCCCTAGGAGTTATGCCTTCCTCTTCGTCTGCTTCATCTCTCCAAGCCATTCCCACATCAGCAATAAGCCAAGCAAGAGCCATGTAATCAGCTAGATTCTCATTGCTGTCTTTATATGGAATGCCCGATTTTTCTTTTGGATAATATTCGTCTATATCAAACATATTTAGTCCTTTTTATGCTTCTTTGCCTCCTCGAAGATTTACTTTTTGGCATTTCATTTTGTTTCTCTCAGCTTTTTTTGTACAGGCTTTCCGATTTCGAATCCATAGTTTTCCATACAGCACTTAAGCTCATATAAATGATCCATTAATCCCCAATTGTCTTCTGTTATTTCATCGCCACTTTTTCTTTCTTTGTTCAGTTTGTTTCTCATTTTTCTTATATCGGACGCTTGAAGTTGCAGAAGTTTAAGTACAACAGGTCCTGACCTAACATAAGCAACCTCCTCTGATACAGAATTAAACAAGTCATAAATTTTTTTTAAATTTGCAAACAAGTTTAACTTTGAAGCAAGCTCGTTAGACTCATTATTTTCGAACATCCACCGGTATGCAGTAAGATACGGTCCCTTCCGTATAAGATTTGCATACTCAAGAAATTCACACTTATTAATTAAATTTGTGAAATTTATATCACTTTCATTCATTATGGCAAACTCTTCTGGATCCTTCTTCCAAATCGGATCCATAATTTTTCTTAACGCACTTGCTGTACCACTTTCAGCCGCACCTCTACGCCTATATTTTTCGACCGTTTGCAGTAATGGTCCAGCCTCATCAACAGAGATACCAGATTCTTTATTCAAATGCACTGCTATTTTGACTTGATCGCGCTTATACCGTTCACCATAGTCTTTATCAGCATTCATCTTCTTATTTGCTGCCGTATATTCATTAGTCAAGTTTTCGTAATATTTTCTTAAGTAAAAGCTTTCCGCAAATCTATCTTTATACTCCTGAGTGTCCTCAATTCCTTTCATTGTATCCAAATTTCCAGCATAATTAATTGTAAGGGCATCAAATACTTTCCTATCATCGGCTTTTTTGATTGTGGTCAAAGCCTTTTTTAAATCTATAACAGCTTGTTTTCTTTTTTTCCCTTTAGGCATAAGTGGATGTTTTTTGGATATATAGGCATCACAGTATCCTATACTGCTAATTGCATTTTCCTTTAGACTACTTACAAGCTTCAATCCTTCATCCCTGTTATTCCTTGCCAATGCATCAAAACGGACATAAAGTCCCTCTACAGAGTTCACTACATTATCCATCAGATTGTCCTCGCTGTTCTTCTTGGACTTTACTGCAGCACTTTGTGGAAATTGGGATATAAAAATCCAGCTGCTACTGATATCATAGGCATCCATACTGTTGGTATCAATTCCAGCTTCGAACTCGTCCTCTGTAGGATTCTGTAGCATCTCATTCACGCCATCATACATGGAAGTCATAGGACTATCATTCATTTCCGCCCATGAAACATTAAATGATTTTATTCCTTCGCCGTCCACCAGGCCTGACATATCTTTTTTTAAATCAAACGTTGGCATAATAACCCCTCCTCCACACTACATATCCGTCGTATCTACGGATTTCACCTTAACCTCTTGACTATTTGTATGAAACACTGCCTGCCTGTCGAAAACACTTTGCTTATTATTAATAGCATAGGCATCCGCCATTGCTCTAAACACATCACCATTTTCAGCATTAATAGAAACTGGATTTGGTCTAGTCATATACAGTTCATCCACCTGCTCCCCATCTTCATCAGCTGGCAATTGCTGTTTTTCAGGAGGCTTCGGTAGCTCTGTACCTCCGCCTACTATTTTTCTCAGGTAGGTTTCCCAATTTGCTCCAGCACTCATAGGCATCCTCTCCTACTGAATAACAATATGTCCATCCAGCCTGTCTTTATCATCCAGATTAGCTGTCTTTTCGTCATACATCTGGGCATTCATATCCAGGTATGTGTAGCCATCCATTGCAAACTTCTTCTCCAGATAAACAATATTTAGGTTTGCCCTGACAGGGATAAACTGCTTCAGAAGATACATTATCTGCATGCGCTTATCCTCTGGGACATAATTCTCCACAAACATAATAATGTCAAAGGGCGAACTGCCATACACATTGCCTTTGGCATCCTGATTGTCCATCATAGCCTGCTCTACTATGATTGGCTTTTCCTCTAACACTATTTCGCATATTTTTTCAAGTGCAGCTCTGGTGCCCTTCATTCTGTTTAAATAGTACAGATTTTTTACCAGTGTTCTAAGCTGGCTGTCACTTAAAAAGCTTCCCTCTACATTTACACCCATCCAGCTGGCAAATACAGGTAACAGCTCCACAGGTGTTGTGTCTATATCCAAAAGCTTTGGAGCCGCCTCCAGCTGCTCCTGGAAATCATTGTATATAGTAGAAAATATTGATAAATACTGCTTTAGAAAATCATTGTTCTGCTGGTACACCTCCGGCAATGTCTGGAAGAAATTGTCACCAGGCAGAAACATCCTGATATCTGATATAGTACACTCTTCCGTGCCAAGCAGCTCCAGATATATATAACAATATCTGCCTATCACATCAAACAATATGGCGTCACCAGTACCCAGATACATCCTTTTCTCCACCCGGGTAAATGTCTTTGCCTTTTTCTCCAGTGAAACAGTTTCATCTAATAGATACTCATCCCATGTGGAATCTTCATTCATATATTTATTATCAGTAGCAAATACATGAACTCTGAAAAGTACCTCTTCGCTTTTTTCTATCTTCATAGATAGTCGTCCCCAGGAGGTTTCAGTAATGCCACTATCAAGTGCTGGAAAAAACACTCCATGGTCGTAGCAATCATTATTCAGTTTGATTGTTTCCCCCTCCAGGGTGACTCCATAGCAAGCTGCTTTTTCAAGACGGCTCTTGCGGAATGCGTAGTTTCTTAAATAAGCCATATCTATTCCTCAATATTAGTTTCTATATCTACATATAATTCCCCAGGTACTAAGAGTGCGTTGTTGTTTGGTACTACGTCCATTCCATTTAGCCTGGCGCGAGATCTGTCCCTTGGGGTAATGGTGAAATCGTAAACGAAATCCACACAGTCAAGCTGCTCCAACTCATGAAACAAATCATGGAATGATAGTACATCTCCAAAGTTCTGAGACCCCTCTACATAATCTAAAGCTTTATTTAGAAGGTCTTTTATTTCCCCTTCGCAGTTTTTATAATTCTTTTTTACATATATAGTGCCATGCACATCTATTGGCACATACACTGGCTGCACCAGTGAAACCTTTGTTGTAAGCATTCGCCTGCTTTGCAGATATTCTGAAATGACTGCTTCATATAATTTTGATATACCCTGATTTCTTTTATCAGAATATGGCATAAGGGTTACATATATGTCATTACTGTTTTCATCCTTGTAGGCATGCACCTTTTTTATACAAAGCTCTGGGATTTGTTTTACCAGCTTTTCGTAGTCGCTTTCCCTAACCATTGTGTAGGATTGTCTCAAATCACCCAAAAATCTATTGGAAAGCTCCTTTACTGTTTCACCAGCTCGTCCACCCTCCCCAGGTGCAGGATTCGTAAATACGATATCACTATCATAACCTTCTGGAGAAAAACGCTTTCCTGGCAGGATATTTCCCTTTTCACCTTGGGTGATGGCACAACCACATACATATATGGTGGAATTGATATAGTTGCCTGCATCATGTACCACTATATGTCCTTTATTTTCATCCAGACTATAATTTAAAACTCCGTCTCCAACTCTGTCTGGTTTTACAAAGCTGTAGGACAGGCTATGGTCTGCCTCTTCTGTTTCCACAAGTAGGGAAAAGGACTCCTTTACCACATTTTCCACTCTGACATCAAATTCCTGGTCATCAAAGCCATATAATTCGCCTATACGATACTGGCGCATCATCTTTTCGTTGTATACCACGATTTTTATGGAGTCATTTCCAGCTGCAATAGAGGTAGGAAATTTAAAAATAAATCTGCCGTAGCCCACATGCTCCACATCAAAATTTCGATTGCCCTTTTTTATTTCACCTGCATTGTACTCATAGTATTTGCCATCTGTTTCTTTGCAATATACTCTTAAGTAACCCTCCTCTAGCAAATCCAGGTAAAGAGGTATCTCCTTTTCCTTTGCAAAGGTAAGGCATGTGCTTTCTGTGCTTTTTTGCCACACCTCAAACAAAAAGCCAAACACTCCATTTAGCACTGGAACCACATCATAATCTGATTCCTCCAGTGTGCCTCGGATTACATAACCCTTTTTGCCATTGCTAAAGGTGTACTCTGCCATTTCTCCAGCATTTTGTTTGATTCTAAGCTCGCCGCTGGCCACCATGCCACCTGTGTAATCGTGGACTGTCACTGGGACAAAGCCCTTAGTGGTATATGTTTCCCACTTTATTTCTCCAAAGGTATTAACAAATTTTCTGTCAACTGCTGGATTGCGCCATTCATTGTGGGCGTGCCTCAAATAAAATATTATCTCATCACCCTGCTCGATTGGGTTTTCCATGGAAAGATAAAATGCCGTACCCGCTTTTGCTTCTTTGCCAAATGGAAAACGCTCTACAATCATATCCTCATACAAAAGCAGTGATAAATCCTCTATTTCCCCTTCGCTTGTCACGCTATACAGTCCATTCAGTCTGTTCCCACCGATTGCCACCTGACGGTTGCACTCATAGGAAAGGTCGCCTAATGTAAATCGCTGGTTCACAGGGATCAAGAATGGTGTTTTGGCATTAGTTGCCTGTAGTAATACTCTGGCGCATTTATTGTTGTATCGCCTGAAATTCATCATGTTCAGGAGCTTTTCCTCCACCTCAGGTGACACGGATGCAATCTGTCGTTGCTGGTTTAGCTGGAATGCAAGCAGGTTCTCCAGTATTGTAATTCCTGGATCTGAAGGATGAAAATTAGTCCAGTCTTTACAATATAAAGGAATCTGCATTTTGGCTCTTTCCATTATATCTTCATAGCTATCCAGTTTATCTTCCTGCGTAAAAATCATCCTAATACCTCTTTCGAATGTCCACTAAAATGTATGGATTTTATGGTCGCCACT
>CAMNPQ010000190.1 GCA_946548305.1 uncultured Pseudobutyrivibrio sp. | reverse complement strand
AGCTCCTGTCCCTTTGGAGGCTTTGCTCCAAAAAGTGTTCTGCCTGTATATATTAAATCAGGACGTTTGTTGTACATCTCAGAATCAATAAGGAAATATTCCTGTTCTGGTCCAACTGTGGTAATTACTCTTTTTACATCCTCATGTCCAAAAAGCTTTAAAGCTCTGACTGCCGATTTATCCAACGCCTCCATTGAACGAAGCAATGGAGTTTTCTTATCAAGAGCCTCTCCTGAGTATGAACAAAAAGCTGTAGGAATACAAAGTGTATCATCCTTTATAAACACATAGCTTGTTGGATCCCATGCTGTGTAGCCTCTTGCTTCAAATGTGGCGCGCAAGCCTCCTGATGGAAATGAGCTGGCATCTGGCTCGCCTTTGATTAATTCTTTTCCAGAAAATGTCATAATCACTTTTCCGCCTTCTTCAGGCTGAATAAATGAATCATGCTTTTCTGCTGTGACACCTGTCATTGGCTGGAACCAATGGGTGAAATGTGTTGCCCCTAGTTCGATGGCCCATTCTTTCATGGCATGTGCTATAACATTTGCCAAATCCCTATCAAGTGGGCGTCCTTCTTCAATTGTCTTTTTAAGGGCTTTGTAGGCATCCTTAGGAAGACGCTCCTTCATGGTTTCGTCGTTAAATACTTTGCTTCCAAAAATCTCTGTTACTTTACTCATCTTTATCCTCCTTTTGTCCGACTGTTATTCTCGCCCTGTTACGCTACACAAGCCTGATTAATTCTACGTTCAGCATAAAAAGCTTCACTTAAGAATTATCAGAGCTTGTTAGCTACAGGGCTATTTTTACCATGCTTTGGGCTACAAACAAAATTTATAAACCAATTCATCCGCTATACGCCACTATCTCCATAGTTTGCTAACACTCTCGCTGATGGGTCATCTACGTTGCAGCCAGGCCAGGTTTTGTTTGGCATCCAGAAATCTGCTACCATGGAAGCCTGACCGGGATAATATTTTTCAAACAAATCTCTATAGAGAAGTGATTCCTTTGTAAATGGTGTTGCAAAATCGTATTTACGATATGCATTAATTACATCATCATCACTGTAAAGGCTATTTGCATATTCCTTTAAGTAATCCACCATTGAATGTCCCACGGCATCGGAAAAGGCTGCCTTTTCTCTAAACAATATTTCATATGGTAGATAATCACCTTCTTCAAATGCATGCCTTAGAAGATATTTGCCCTTGTTATAGGTATTCATCTTAAGCTTTGGATTGATGCTCATGACATAATCTACAAAATCCAAATCTCCAAATGGCACTCTTGCTTCCATTGAATGTACTGATATGCATCTGTCTGCCCTAAGCACGTCATACATGTAAAGCTCTCTTAGCCTTTTTTCTGCTTCCCGTTGAAACTCTTCTTCATTTGGTGCGAAATCTGTGTATTTATATCCGAAAATCTCATCTGAAATCTCGCCAGTCAGTAGAACTCTTATTTCGGGAAACTGCTTCTTTATTCCCTTGCAGATAAGATACATTCCCATTGAAGCTCTAATTGTTGTAATATCATAAGTTCCAAGTGCTGCTATGACCTCTTCCAAAGACTCTAGCACCAGGTCTTTGTTTATTATGATTTCATGGTGTTCAGAGCCTATGTAATCTGCCACCTCTTTGGCATATTTCAAATCGATTGCATCCTCATTCATTCCTATGGCGAAGGTCTTTATAGGTTTGTTCAACAGCTTCGTCGCTATTGCACATACCAGCGAAGAATCAAGACCTCCTGATAAAAGAAATCCTACAGGTGCATCTGCATCCAGCCTCTTTTCAACACCAGCTATCAGCTTTTCTTTGATTTTTTTTGAAACCTCTTCAATGGAATCTTCACTGTAAGGCTTGCGCTTTGCCAGTTCTTTATAGCAGGTAAACACACCCTTGTAGTAGTAATGTCCTGGTGGAAACGGCTTTACCTCATCTGTAAGACCAACCAGATTTTTTGCTTCTGATGCAAACATGATCGCGCCTTCACTATCATATCCGTAAAACAAAGGTCTGATTCCAATTGGGTCTCTCGCTGCCACCAGATTATCCAATTTACTATCGTAGATAACCATTGCAAATTCTGCATCCAGCCTCTCAAACATTTTTGTACCGTATTTACGATACATTGGAAGAATTATTTCACAATCGCTATCACTAAAAAATCTGTAGCCTTCCTCCTTGAGTTTATCTCTCTCCTTTTTGAAGCCATACAGCTCTCCATTGCATATCACATAATTTCCATCTAACTCAAAGGGCTGCATTCCTGCATCTGTAAGTCCCATGATTGATAGTCGTTGAAATCCTAATACACTGTCATTTACAGTAATAACTTTTTGCATATCAGGACCTCGGGAAATTGTTTTTGCAAATGCCTCTTCGAAATCTTTCATTTCCACATGACATTTACTTAAAGCCATTATTGAACACATAAAATCACCTTCCCATGGAAGCTGGTCACATCTACCAGCTAAACAAAAAAAGACGCCGTGGACTGTGTATAAAACACTTTCCACGACGCCTTTGTCGTATTTTGTTCCATTGATTTTTTATTTGCTTAGAATAATAATTCTTTGTTAAATCAATGTCAACTATTTTTTTATAAATTTTAATTTAAATCATATTTTGTGATGTTGATTATGACATCTTCGTTAGTGTTAAAATAGATGCCATCGCAGGAAACATCTGTAGGAAGTGATGCTGTCATAACATACTTGCCTTCCTCGAAAAATACTTCCATGCTGTATCTGTCCATGACTATTCTAACCTTTATTGTCTCATCATTCCATGGAATATGAGCACGTCTTTGATGAACTATGGCGCGTCTACTTCCAGAGAACTTTCTATCAATCTTTGCAATATTCTCCTTTGGACGAAGTACGATATCTGTGTGGAACTTTTCATCAGCAGCAATTGAAATAACAAATCTATCAAACATTGCATCAATGTCCTTAGGCTTTACTTCAAGCTCCATATCAAGGCATCTACCCTTAATTCCTTCAAATGAAACACCGCCTTTTATAGATTCGCTGTCTCTATCCTTAAGGTCTTTTGTTGCCTCAACTACAGCATCCTTGATTTCCACCTTGTTAACACGCATGTCTTCAAGCTCTTTGATTGGCCACTGGCATAATCTGCCATCCTTGATAGATACTTCTCTAGGAAGTGACATCTGACCAAACCATGGATCAGAACCATCATGGGCACCTGTAGTATCCCAGTTTTGCATCCAGCCAATCATTACACGTCTGCCATCCTTTGTAAGGATAGTCTGCATAGCGTAAAAATCGATTCCGTAATCAACAGCCTGTACCTTTTCCTCTGTAAAGGTATCTGTTGCATCATCATATGAACCTATGATGCACAGATTTCCGTTACCATTGTGGAATTCGAATCCCTCTGGAAGCATATCCTGTGGACTTGTTAGAAGGACGCCTTTGCCATCTAATGTGAAGAAATCTGGACATTCCCACATAAGACCGTAACGTCTTTCATTCTTGGCAAATACCTTCTCAAAGTCCCAGTGAATGCAGTCATCACTCTTAAATAAGAGTAACTGACCACTTCCATCTGCTGGACGATTAGCAACAAGACATCTGTATGTTCCATCTGCCTTTTCCCAAATCTTAGGGTCTCTAAAATCCGTCTTGCTAGCTCCATCAGGGATTTTATCTGAATTAATTACTGGGTTATTTTCATATTTTTCATAATCCAGGCCATCACCTATTGCTACGCACTGAGTCTGAAATTCCTTCATCTGTCCATTTTCCACAGTGCGCTTCATAACTCCAGTGTATATGAGCAGGTGTCTTCCATCCTTTAATGTGATTGCACTTCCTGAGAATACACCATCCTTATCGTAGTATTCATCTGGTGCAAGTGCCACAGGAAGGAATTCCCAGTGGAGTAAATCATCACTCACTGCATGTCCCCAATGCATTGGTCCCCAATGTGCATCATAAGGATGGTACTGATAAAACAAATGGTACCTATCCCCATAGATACAAAATCCGTTAGGATCGTTCATCCAACCTACTCGTGGAGACAAATGAAACTTAGGTCTTTGCTCCGCTGGAATTAACTTTTCAAAGGCCTCCTCGTATTTTCTAGCCTCTCTCAAAGTTTGACTGTTCATATATATTCTCTTCCTTACTTAAAGTTTTATTGTCCTGAATAGAAATCATCGAAATACTTCTGATAGATTTCAAGGTACTGGTCTAAGCCGTAGCTATCAACCTGATTAATGTATGCGTTCCATGAATCATCTGTAATACCATCTCTGATGAACTCAGCCTTGCTTGAGTTTAAGTATGATACTAAATCTGTCTGGATTGTAGAAAGCTTTTCTGTATCCTCTGCTGACATGAATACACGTGGGTAAACATACTTGCAATGCATATCATCTGTGTAGTAATCCTTAATCCAATCAAGACGATACTGAGCATCATCTGGGCATGTTACATAAACACCGTAGTACTCATCAAGTACTGCAAGAGGACCACCAACGCACTCAGCCTCACGAACCTCTACTGGAGAAGCATCTCCAAGTGGTGCATGCTTCAGCATCTTTTCACCGTTCTCGTTCTCGCCAAGCTCGAAGATATCGAAATCATCATCCTCGCCGTATGTACCCCAGTTGTTTTGTGGAGACTGGAATGGGTCATACATCTTATCAAGCCATGCACATACAAATGCTGGGTTCTTGCAAACGCTTGTTACTACACAACGACCTCTATCGAAACCTGATGTAAATGAACCGTTCTGAGGTGTTACATTTACTGTATCAGCCTTAAGAGCCTTAAGTGGAACGTAATCCTGAATGTTATCGATGTTAGCTACATCCCATGTAAAGCAAACGCCGTATCTGTGTGACTTACCCTTTGCAACGTATGTTGACCAATCCTGTGTAAAGCACTCTGGATCGATAAGTCCTTCAGCGTAAAGCTTGTGTAACCACTCAACACCCTTTCTGAAGCCATCTGTTGTTGCTGTACAAATAACCTTCTTGTCATCTGTAACTGCAATGTGCTGTCCCATATCAACATCGCCGATACCATCGCCAAAACCGTTGATAAGAAGGTTTGGATCCTGGTCGTTTACGATGCAAGACATTGGAATGATGTCACCATCAATACCAAATTCCTTCTGAAGCTCTGGAGCGTGCTCCTGGAAAGCAAGTAATACCTGCTCGAACTCATCTACTGCTGTAGGAGTCTCAAGTCCAACGAAATCTAACCATTT
>CAMNPQ010000189.1 GCA_946548305.1 uncultured Pseudobutyrivibrio sp. | reverse complement strand
AACTGACGACCCCCTCATTACGAGTGAGGTGCTCTACCAACTGAGCTATCGGAGCACATTTTTATATCAAGCAAATTCTAATATATCAAGTAAAAAAAATCAATTAAAATGTTGAGAAAAATGGGTGGGTTTATTATAATGACTTTTGTAAATTTTGATAGTCTACAGGAGTGTAAATTATGGAAGAAAAAAAGATTAGTGCATCTAATATAAAATCATTCTTTTCAAGGGATAATTTGCCAATGCTCTGTCTGATCGGTCTTGGTATAGTGGCAGTTGCATTTATAGTTATTTCAATTATGGCATTGTCAATTAATCCTATAGTTGCTTGTTTAATGGTTATTCTGGAGGCAGGCTTGGCTGCATGCCTTAACAAAATCCAGCTTTGGATACATGGACTTGTTTTCATTGGACAGATTATTTGTGGCGTTATTGCATCTCAAGTGGTTTTCATGGTACTCATGGCACTTATTTATGTGTTTGCAATTGCATTTTTATTTATATGGGCAAATAAATAATGAACAGGATTAATTATCAGAAGCAACTGGATAGTTTAATAGCTGATTTATCTAAAGAAGGCCAAGTGCCTTCTTTATTGTTACATAGCTGCTGCGGACCATGTAGCAGCTATTGTATAGAGTATTTGAGCAACTTTTTTAAAGTGACGGTCTTTTATTATAATCCTAATATTTATCCAGATGAAGAATACTATCACAGGGTAAAGGAACAGCAGCGTTTTATTAATGAATTTGAAACAAAATATCCTGTCAGCTTTATTGAAGGGGATTATGATAAGGAAAGCTTTTATTCAATTGCAAAGGGATTGGAAAAAGAACCTGAAAAGGGCAAAAGATGTCATAAGTGCTACGAGTTGCGTTTAAGGCGCACAGCAGAGGTGGCAGAGAAAAAAGGCTTTGACTTTTTTACAACAACGCTTACAATATCACCAATGAAAGATTCCATGGTGCTAAATGAGATTGGAGAAAAAGTTTCATTAGGACTTTCAGCAAAATGGCTTCCATCGGATTTTAAAAAGAAGGAAGGCTATAAAAGAAGCACCGAGCTTTCAAAGGAATATAATATGTACCGACAGGATTACTGCGGCTGCGTATATTCATATAATGAAAGGCAACAACAAAAAGCAGATAAAAACACGGAGGATTAGTCATGGCTCAATTGTGGGGTGGTAGATTCACCAAGGCAACAGACAAGATGGTGTATGATTTCAATGCATCTATTAATTTCGACAAGAAATTGTTTTCTCAGGATATCAGAGGAAGTAAAGCCCATGTAAAGATGTTGGCGTCAGTTGGTGTTATTACCGAAGCAGAAAGAGATGAGATTTTAAAGGGATTAGAAGGAATAGAAGAGGATGTGAACAAGGGTGATTTAGAAATCACATCTGAGTATGAAGATATTCACAGCTTTGTGGAAGCAAATCTTATTGATAGAATAGGCGATGCCGGTAAGAAGCTTCACACAGGCAGATCCCGTAATGACCAGGTGGCACTTGATATGCGTCTATACACTAGGGATGCAGTCGAAGACACAAGTAAGGCTTTAGTACATTTATTGTCAACTATTGCTGGAATAATGGAAGAGCATATTGATACAATTATGCCTGGATTTACACATTTACAGAAAGCTCAACCTATCACTTTAGCCCATCACTTTGGTGCATATTTTGAGATGTTTAAAAGGGATGTGTTACGCCTTAAAGACATTAGAGAAAGAATGAATTATTGTCCTTTGGGTTCTGGTGCGTTGGCAGGCACCACATATCCATTAGACAGAAATATGACAGCAGAGCTTTTGGGTTTTTACGGACCTACTGCAAATTCAATGGATGGCGTCTCAGATAGAGATTATTTAATAGAGTTTTTATCGGCACTTTGCACTATACAGATGCATCTTTCACGTTTTTCTGAAGAAATAATAATTTGGAACAGCAATGAATACAGATTTGTGGAGATAGATGATGCTTATTCTACAGGTAGCTCAATTATGCCGCAAAAAAAGAACCCTGATATAGCAGAGCTTGTAAGAGGTAAGACAGGGCGTGTTTATGGTGCTTTAATGTCACTTCTTACAACAATGAAGGGAATTCCTCTTGCCTATAATAAGGATATGCAAGAGGACAAAGAGCTGGCATTTGATGCAATGAAGACGGTACAGGATTGTATTGTACTTTTTGATGGCATGCTTGAAACGCTTAGCTTTAACAAGGATGTTATGGCAAACAGCGCAAAAAATGGATTCACAAATGCCACAGATGCAGCCGATTATCTTGTAAATCACGGAGTTCCATTCAGAGATGCCCATGGAATCATAGGACAGGTTGTGCTTTACTGCATAGAAAAAAATATTGCTATTGATGATATGTCTTTGGATGAATTAAAGGCTATTTCACCGGCATTTGAAGAAGATATTTACGAAGCTATTTCTATGGAAACCTGTGTAAATAAACGTCTTACCATAGGTGCACCAGGTCATGACGCAATGGTAAATGAAATCAAAGGCTGTAGGGATTTTTTAGCATCAATGAATTAAAAAAAAACGATAATGATGAATAAAGAGTAAGGAGTTTAGTATTTTTATGCAAAAATTCCTTGCTTTTTTTATTTACTTTGATTATAATACTTTTCAATGACGGACAAATGTCCGCTCCAGAAATACAAAATAAGGAGACGTTTGAAATGAGCGAGAAGTTAAAAGTCGGAATTCTTGGTGGTACAGGTATGGTTGGACAGAGATTTATCTCTTTATTAGAAAATCATCCTTGGTTTGAGGTTACTACTATTGCAGCTAGTCCACGTTCAGCAGGTCAGCGTTATGAGGACGCTGTTGGTGGTCGTTGGAAAATGGATACTCCAATGCCACAGGGAGTAAAGGATATTATAGTAAAGAATGTAAATGAAGTTGAAGAAGTTGCAAAGGAAGTGGATTTTGTATTTTCAGCTGTAGATATGTCTAAGGATGAAATCAAGGCCATTGAGGAAGCTTATGCTAAGACTGAAACTCCTGTAGTTTCAAACAACTCAGCCCATAGATGGACACCAGATGTACCAATGGTAGTGCCAGAAATCAATCCACAGCATATGGAAGTTATCGAATTCCAGAAGAAGAGACTTGGCACAACAAGAGGCTTTGTTGCAGTAAAGCCAAATTGTTCTATTCAGTCTTATGCACCAGTACTCACTGCATGGAAAGAGTTTGAGCCATACGAAGTAGTTGTTACTACATATCAGGCTATTTCAGGTGCTGGAAAGACATTTAAAGATTGGCCAGAGATGGAGCACAATATCATTCCTTTCATCTCAGGTGAGGAAGAAAAGTCAGAAAAAGAACCACTTAGAATCTGGGGCGAGATTAAAGATGGAGTGATTGTTCCAGCTGATGATGTGAAAATTACAAGCCAGTGCATCCGTGTTCCAGTTCTTAACGGACACACAGCAGCTGTGTTTGTAAAATTCAAAAAGCAGCCTACTAAGCAGCAGTTGATTGATGCTATAAATAATTTCTCTGGTGTACCACAGGAATTAAAGCTTCCATCTGCTCCAAAGCAGTTTATACGTTACATGGAAGAGGATAATAGACCACAGGTTTCTCTTGATGTTGATTATGAGAACGGAATGGGCATAAGCGTTGGTCGTCTTCGTGAGGACAGCATTTATGATTACAAATTCGTAGGACTTTCTCATAATACAGTTCGTGGCGCAGCAGGTGGTGCAGTTCTTTGTGCAGAGCTTTTAAAAGCACAGGGTTATATTACAGCAAAATAATGATATGCTCCAAGAATCCCGTATCTTAAAGGTACGGGATTTTTTATTAAATTAAAATAAAATTCTTTTTTAGTGTAGTCTGCTAAAGTAAATTGTGTTATTATATTAGCCGAGTAAACTGTAAATGTGTTATTTGCTTGGGAGAATATTTATGACACGGACAAATGAAGTAAAGAAACTGGACACTATCTATCAATCATCTGACAATAATTTATTACTTGTTTACGGACGTATTGGCAGCTCTAAAGAAGCATTGTTGGATGAATTCACTACTGGCAAAGCTTACTTTTACTATAGAAGTCGTCAGTGTTCTGATGCAAAGCAGCTGAAATATTTAGACGAGCAGATTTCAACTTTATATGACAGGACAGCAGATGCTGAGACTTTTGATGATTGCTTTAAAAAGTTTAGGTCTAAAGACGGCTCAAAATTAGTGGTTATTATCGACGAAGCTCAGTTTGCTGTTAAAAAGTCTAATAATCTTTTGGAGAGTCTTATTTCACTAAAAAATAAAAAGCTCTATCCAGGTAAAGTTATGATAATCATAGTTAGTTCTTCTTTAGTATGGGCAACACATGGCTTTACAGAGATAGCAGGAAATAATAAAAACGAAATAGATGAAACCATCAAATTAGAAAATCTTTCTTTCCTTGATATAGTTAGAGCATTCCCTAATTATTCTGTGGCTGATTGCGTCAGTACCTTTGGAATAATTGGAGGCGTGTCTGAATACTTAGATAGATGGGACGGAAATAAATCCATAAAGGCAAATGTATGTGAGAATATTTTATCTCCTACAGGATATTTGTACTCCGCAGCAGAAGGATATATTTCCTCGGAGCTGCGAGAGCTTTCCTGCTACAATACGATTTTAGGTTCTATTGCATCAGGTCACGAAAAGCTAAATGATTTATATGAAGATACAGGTTATTCCAGAGCAAAGATTTCTGTTTATATGAAAAACCTTGCTGCATTTGATGTGGTAGATAAAGTGGTATCATTTGAAACTGGCGGATGGGACAATACCAAAAAGGGAATTTACAGAATAGTTGACCCTTATATTAATTTTTGGTTTACCTTCATATATCCACACTTGTCAGAGTTGATTTCATTCACCCCTGAGAAATTCTTTGACACCTTTATAGCCCCACATCTTGCTGAATATTTGCAGAACTATTTTGTTGATGTTTGCAGAGAGTATTTACATTTGCTCAATATGATAGGTCAGCTTCCTATTAAGCTTACAAAGATTGGTACATGGCTTGGAAAAGAGGGCACAATTGATGTTATAGGTCAAAGCTCTAACAGGGAAAATGTTGTAGGAATTTGCAATTGGGCTGATAAAACCATGAACTACGATTCTTATGAAAAACTGCTAGAGTCTATGAAACAGGCCAGAATCACTGCAAATACTATCTTTTTGTTTTCTGCTACAAAGTTTGACGATAAGCTGGTTGAACTGTCAAAAGAAAATAAATCAATTGTTCTGGT
>CAMNPQ010000188.1 GCA_946548305.1 uncultured Pseudobutyrivibrio sp. | reverse complement strand
CCTGTAAGGATTGCGATATCCTGAAGCATTTCCTTACGTCTGTCACCATATCCTGGAGCCTTTACAGCTACAACATTGAAGGTTCCACGAAGCTTATTAAGTATAAGTGTTGTGAGAGCCTCACCTTCAATATCCTCTGCAATGATAAGAAGTCTTGAGCCAGACTGAACAATCTGCTCCAAAAGTGGAAGAATCTCCTGGATGTTAGAAATCTTCTTGTCAGTAATAAGAATATATGGATCATCAAGGTTAGCTTCCATCTTGTCCATATCTGTACACATGTAAGCTGAAATATAACCTCTGTCAAACTGCATACCTTCTACAAGGTCAAGCTCTGTCTGCATTGTCTTAGATTCCTCGATTGTGATTACACCATCATTAGAAACCTTTTCCATAGCGTCAGCTACCATCTGACCTACTTCGTCATCACCAGCAGAAATAGCTGCAACTCTGGCAATCTGCTCCTTGCCATCAACTGCTTTTGACATACCTACGATTGCATCTGTAGCGCACTCTACAGCCTTTTTCATACCCTTTCTTAATACGATTGGGTTAGCACCAGCAGCCAGGTTCTTCATTCCTTCTTTAACCATTGCCTGTGCTAAAACTGTAGCTGTTGTGGTACCATCACCGGCAACATCATTAGTCTTTGTAGCAACTTCCTTTACAAGCTGAGCACCCATATTCTCGAATGGATCATCAAGCTCAATATCCTTTGCAATTGTAACACCATCATTTGTAATAAGTGGAGCACCATAAGACTTTGCAAGAACCACGTTACGTCCCTTAGGTCCGATAGTTACTCTAACAGTGTTTGCTAATTTATCAACACCAGCTTCAAGAGCCTGTCTAGCTTCTGCGCCATACTTAATTTCTTTTGCCATTTTAATCTACCTCTCTTCTTTTATTTTCTAGGTTAAAATGTTGCCAATGAAAGCAACATTTTAATTTTGCTCTGCAAAACAATCATTTCTGAAAAAAATTTTTCATAAATGATTGCTATTCTACTACAGCTAATATGTCATTCTGACGAACGATTATATATTCCTCGCCTTCAAGCTTAACATCTGTTCCTGCATATTTAGAATAGATAACCTTCTGTCCTTCTTTTACCTGCATTGTAATTTCTTTTCCGTCTACAACTCCGCCAGGACCTACAGCTATAACCATTGCCTCCTGTGGCTTTTCCTGAGCAGCTGATGCAAGAATAATACCAGACTTTGTTGTCTCTTCTGCTTCACACTGTTTTAATACAACACGATCTGTTAATGGAACTAATTTCATTTTATATTACCTCCTAAATTATAATCATTTTCTTTTGTTAGCACTCATTTATATCGAGTGCTAACTACAAGAAGTATAATAGGATTCTATTTGAATACTTGCAAATAAAACAATTGCATGATTTCATCTAGAATCCTAGTAAATACTCTTTTTTTCTCTTTATTTCTCTTTTTTTCTTACACTTACGTTTTTAGGCAATTTTGAAAGTAATGTATTTTTCAGGCTATCTCCACCTGCAGACACAAGCTTCATAAAAACATCAAGCACTAACGCCTGCTTATCAGGCTCTAGAGACTGTATTTCTTTGGTGATTGAAGTGAGTGACTTTACCCTGTTATTAGTAAGCTGGGACAATTTTGTAGCACCTGAAGATGACAATGAGGCAAAGAATATGTCTCCAAATAATGCTCTGGTTTCGTAATCTACCTGCATCGCCCATTTAGTAATAATTTCATCAATAAGTATTGAAGAGGAAGCCACACTCTCAACCTCATTAAAGCTGTTTCTGGTAACCTGCCATGAAAATGGATCATGCTGATTTATTCCCTTTGCATCGCTTGACACAACGTAAGTTTTATCCTTTGTATGCATAAGCATACCAATAATCGATTCTTGTGGAATAAATTTGCTTATACGACCTACAACAGATTTGTATTCCGCTGTATTCAAAAGCTCTGGAATAAAGCCTGGTCCATCAAAATTATATATGTTAATAATACTGTCTTTTATATGCATTTTGCTGAATGCGCTGCCGTACACAGCAAAATTTCCACCCTTGGAATGACCACCCACTCTTAATTTTTTCATGGTTCTTGAGAAGTTTTTATTAAGGTATTCTACAGCCTTTAGCTGCCCTCCTGTCCCTTTTGAAAAACACATATTAAAATCTTCTTTCCAACCAACCAGATTGTCGTCGGTGCCTCTGAATGCCACAAAAATTGTGCCATCAGGAATATAAAAGGAGCAAACTGAAAACTGGCTTTGCATTTTTTCATCCACCTCATTTACAAATCCAGCTAACTTGATACCACCAAATCTTTTGGTATTAACCATATTACTCATTAAAAATGGTGCCATTTTCGTAAAGGCTTTTCTTTTAAGGAGTGCTTCTTTAGAAAAATTCTCAGAAAACTTTTTATACAACTCCTCTATGGTTATTTTTTCTCGTAATCCAGGACCAGGCACTAAACCGTCAAAAGGTGCATACACCAGCTCACAAAGAACTAATGCATCCACCTCATTAAACGGATCAATATCAAAGGGGACATCTGCCCTCCATTTTATATAATCATCAATATTAGCCATTGAAATCTATTCCTCGAACATTGTATCATCCTGGGATTTTGGCTCTGCAGGCTTTTCCTCTGGAATATTTACAACAGGTTCTTCTTCAAAAATTGATTCATTGTCTTTTTTATTAGTTAATGGCGATTCCTCCATATTGCGATTAAAAGCTTTTGTAGAATCCTTTTTATGACCCCTTAAGCCAATAACCATCATTAGTAATGAAAGCAGCGAAATAACACCAACAGCTATCAAATAAACACTGCCAATCATTTCACCTGAAAAGAATTTGGTATTAATCATCATCAGATAAATACTTGCTCCAATGGTGGCAAGTCCCAACAATAAACTTAAGAACCAGGAATGCCTTTGTATATGGAATAAAGCAAATGACTGTTGAAGCATAATAGCTCCAAATATGACTCCTATAAGACAAACTAATGCATCTATAAATACAGAAATAGTATCTGCCTTAAAGATGAATACCGCACCAATAATGACAAGAATAACGCCCATTGTAAATCCATAGTTGGATATTCTGGTGAACTCATGATTGAAAAAATATTTAATCATATAATATGCACCAAAGCATATAAATAATATTCCAACAACTAAAACTGAAAATGAATAAACCAGTTGGGATATAAAGGCTGCGTCTAAAACCAGCAGACAAATTCCAAGAGCCAAAAAAGCTATTGCTCCTATAATGTGTGCAATGAGCCCTGCTTTAGATTCTTTTATTTCATCTTGTACACGTGCCATAGATACCTCCTACAGAATTATAATGTGTTTGCCCTATCTGCAATATTTTTTTGAAAGTTTATAACATCATGATCATAATTAGTATTCATATATTCAGATTTAATCATAAAATCTGCGGATGCCTTATTCACAGCAATAGGAATATCATAAACCTGTGCTATACGCATCAAAGCCTTAACATCCGGGTCATGGGGTTGTGCTGTTAATGGGTCTGAAAAGAAAACTATCAAATCAATTCTCCCCTCAACAACTTTTGCACCTATCTGCTGATCTCCGCCTAGTGGACCTGAGTTATATCCTCTAACAGGAAGTCCTGTTTTATCTGATATCATGCGAGCTGTTGTTCCTGTTCCGCAGAGAAAATGATTTTTTAATATCTCTTTGTTTTCTTCACACCATTGAATAAGAAGTGGCTTTTTGCCATCGTGTGCAATCAAAGCAATATTTTTTTGTTTTCCAATTGTAAGTGTAATCTTGTCTTCCATGAACCTCTCCTATTCTTAGCTAAATATTATCACTATAAGATTAATCAGGCAGTGGGCAACTATGCATAAGGATAGTCTTTTGGTCTTAATATACATAGTGGCAAGTGCCACCCCCATAATTACTGCATATATGAATTGTACTATATTATTGTGTAGAATTCCAAAAAAAATTGATGAAATAACAGCTGCAGGTATAAAGCCATACCAAAGATATAGCTGACCTGTGATAATTCCTCTAATAAGTAGCTCTTCTAAAATGGGAATAACCAGACAGTTGCACAGTATTTTTATAACAAAACTGCCATCACTTAATGTCTGGGATGCCTTATCAAAACCTGCTGAAGAATCTACAAGCCCAGTATTACTGATAATTATATTAGATAATACACCTAATGCTACTACTCCTATAATCCATAAAATATAGCCTTTCACAGCATTATTATTAAAAGGCTCTGGGATAAGCTTTGGAATGCTTTTATAAATTATAAGCATTGGGAATATACAAACAATGCCTGCAATAAGCAGACATGTAAGTTTTCCATATTTATCTCCCAGCAAATCAATAAGTAAAGCTATACCTAACTGATATACTATAAAATATACTAATAATGGGTATCCGATTTGAATAAATCGGTTAAATCTAATTTGCTTCAATATAGTCTAACACCTCATCTGGATAGTCTAAAATAACAGTGGCTCCTGCATCTTCCAAATCCCATCTTGAGCCAAAGCCCCATGTGATTCCAATACATTCAATACCTGATTGCTTAGCTCCAATGGCATCATATTTTGTGTCACCTATTAAGATAGTTTCTTCTCTTTTATGCCAAGGGGCTCTTCTAAAGCACAGTTCTATCACTTCACTTTTGGTATCAATTTTCGCATCTAAGGTAGCACCACAGATATCTGTAAAATAATGGTCTATCCCCAGCTTTTTTAATAGTTTTCTAGCGGTAGGTTCTGGCTTTGAGGTACAAACAAAAAGGCAATAGCCCCTTTTTACCAAAGCCTCTAACAAATTTTCAATTTTTGCATAAACCTTAGCATTAAACATTCCGTTTTCATCATCATAGTAATGCCTATAGGTGTCTACAGCTCCCTTAAAATCTTCATCACGGATTTTTAATATGTTAGGAAAGGAATATGTAAATGGTGGTCCTACACATTTTCTAAGAGTTACATAATCAGGAATATCATATCCATATTTTGTTAAGGCGATTTTCAGCCCCTCTATAATACCTGGGGCTGAATCTACCAATGTACCATCTAAATCAAAATATACATTTTTAATCATTTTTTAACACCTTTAGTATCTCTTGATGCCACATGCAGTCTTCCAAGGGAAACGGTTTTGTCCTTCACCTTTACATCTACATTTTCACCTTCCTTAAGAACATGTATATCTATAAGCTCATCGCCCTTTGCAAGCTTCCTTCCTCTGACACCAACAGCTGTCTTCT
>CAMNPQ010000187.1 GCA_946548305.1 uncultured Pseudobutyrivibrio sp. | reverse complement strand
CAAAAAATAAAAGATTTTTTATTTTTCTTTACTTGACATCACACCGCTGGACTTTAATACACAAAGTATTACCATTATATAATCACTTTAAAGTAGTTGCAATTTGACGTAGTAATGCGTTAAAGTGATAAAGTGAAAGCTGGAATCCTTTAAATTAGCCAAGAATTGGAGTATATTTATTGACAACGATTTATTTTGGAGGCGTTTATGGGAAAACAGAAGTGGAAACCAGGCAACATGATATATCCGCTGCCGGCAGTGCTTGTTACATGCAGGGATAAAGAAGGAAATGAAAATGTGTTTACCGTTGCATGGACAGGTACAGTGTGTACAAATCCGCCCATGGCATATATTTCAGTGAGACCTAGCAGATATTCCTACCATATGATTGAAGAAACAAAAGAATTTGTTATAAATCTCACAACAGAGGATTTAGCATTTGCCACGGACTATTGTGGAGTGGTCAGCGGCAGGGACGTGGATAAATTTTCAAAATGCAATCTGCACAAGCAGGAGGCTGACGAGGTGAACGTGCCTATGCTAGTGGAAGCACCTGTAAATATAGAATGTAGAGTCAGAGAGATTCATGAATATGGCAGTCATACAATGTTTGTGGCTGATGTGCTTTGCGTTCATGCTGATGAAAAATACATGAATGAATTAGGAAAGTTTGAATTGGAGAAAGCCAGTCCTCTTGCATATTCCCATGGGACTTATTTTGGTTTAGGAGATTACAAGGGAACATTTGGTTATTCTGTCAAAAAAGAGGGAAAGAAAAAATGAGTATTATAAATGGTTTATTTGATTTTATAGAAAAAAGTCCATCCCAGTTTCATGCTATTGAAAACGAAAGGGAGAGCTTTTTAAAGGCTGGCTTTATAGAACTTAGCGAGTCAAAAAAATGGGACATACAATTAGGAAAGAACTATTTTGTCACTAGAAACGGTTCTTCTATCATAGCTTTTAGAATGCCACAAAAGGAATATAAAAGCTTTATGATAATGGCATCCCATTCTGATTCGCCAAGCTTTCGTATAAAGGAAATGCCTGAAATGAAAGAGGGGCATTACATAAAGCTTAACACAGAAAAGTACGGGGGGATGCTGATGGCTCCCTGGTTCGACAGACCATTATCTATTGCAGGTCGAGTGATTATAAAAGAAAAAAATGGTATTAAAACAAAGCTTGTGAATTTTGACAGGGATTTGTGTATGCTGCCATCACTTGCCATTCACATGAATCGAGAAGCCAACGATGGCTACAAATATAATGCTCAAAAGGATATGCTGCCCCTTATTTCAATGGATGAGGATTTCAGCCTGAAAAAACTAATAAGCGACACTTTAGCTGTGAAAGAGGAAGATATTTTAGGAAGTGATTTGTTTTTATACAACAGGGACAAGGGCAGAATCTGGGGCGCAGATGATGAATTCATTTCCTGCAGAAGGCTGGACGATTTGGAGTGCTCATATCTATCCATGAAAGGACTGATTAATGCTAAAAATTCCAAGTCAGCTGTGCAGATTCATGCTACCTTTGACAATGAGGAGGTTGGTAGCGGTACAAAACAGGGGGCTGATTCCACATTTTTGTATGACACCATGCTTCGAATAAATAAAGCCCTGGGGAATGATGAAGAAAAGCTTTTGATGGCAATTGCAGATTCCTTTATGCTTTCTGCGGACAATGCCCATGCGCTTCATCCAAATTATCCAGAAAAAAGCGATCCAACAAACAAAATATATATGAATGAAGGTGTGGTTGTTAAATTCAACGCAAACCAAAAGTATATGACAGACGGAGTGTCCATGGGAATATTTGCAGCTATCTGTAAAAAGGCTGATGTGCCATTCCAGACATTTGTAAATCGCTCAGATGTGGCTGGCGGCTCCACCTTGGGGAATATCTCAAATGCACATGTATCTATAAATGGTGTGGACATAGGTCTTCCACAACTGGCAATGCACTCCCCATTTGAGACAGCAGGTGTGAAAGATGCTGAGTATTTATTAAAAATTGCCACAAATTTCTATGAGTGTGTCATTGAAAATGAGGGTGGCACTGATTATACTTTAAATAATTATTAATAACTACTGGAGGTTATAAACATGCGCTTTAGACCATGCATTGACATTCACAATGGCAAAGTAAAACAAATCGTAGGAGACACTATATCAGATTTAGGCAAAGAAAACGGGCAGCCAGTGGAGAATTTCGTTGCTGATAAGGCAGCTTCGTACTACGCCAAAATATATATGAGGGATGATTTAAGAGGCGGTCATATTATCAATCTGAATATGAAAGGCACAAAAGAGTATGAGGCATCTAAGGCTGCTGCTATAGAGGCACTGAAAGCTTTTCCAAATGGAATGCAGTACGGTGGCGGAGTTGATGATAAAAATGCCATGGAATTTATCAATGCAGGAGCAAGCCATGTTATTGTAACCTCTTATGTATTCAATGATGGAAGAGTAGATTATGATGCTTTAAAACGTATATGCGATACTGTGGGAAGAGAGCATCTGGTTTTAGATTTGTCCTGCACCAGAGTGAGTGACAGATTCGTTATTGTCACAGACAGGTGGCAGAAGATGTCTGAGGAAATCATCACATATAACTTTTTAGACAGGCTTTCTTATTACTGTGATGAATTTTTAATACATGCTGCAGATGTGGAAGGCAGACAAAATGGAATCGACAGAGACCTTGTTGGATTTTTGTCCAGATACAAGAGAGTGCCTATCACATACGCCGGGGGAGTGTCAGATTATGGTGATATTGAACTTATCAGCTATTTAAGTGACAACAATATGGATTTTACTGTTGGCTCCTGCCTCGATTTATTCGGAGGAAATCTTTCCTATGAAAGAATAGTAAAGAGGGTTGTGCCAGACAGATAATAGTTTAAGGAGGATAACATGTTCAAAGTAAACACTAATTTTCAGAAACTTCCAGGAAGCTATTTGTTTTCCACAATAGCAAAAAAGGTGGCAGCTTATAGCGAAGCCCATCCAGATGCCGATATCATCAGACTTGGTATAGGTGATGTTACAAGACCAATTGCTCCTGCTATGATAAATGCACTTCACAGTGCAGTGGATGAAATGGCAGATGAAGCCACATTTCACGGCTATGCACCTGATTTAGGATATTCATTTTTGAGGGAAGCAATTGCAAAAAATGATTATCAGAATAGGGGTTGCGATATCAGTGCAGATGAAATATTTGTGTCAGATGGTGCAAAATCAGATTCCGCAAATATACAGGAGTTGTTTGCAAATGATGTGAAAATTGCTGTTTGCGACCCTGTTTATCCAGTGTACGTTGATGCTAATGTTATGGCTGGCAGATGTGGCACTTATGATGAAGGCACAGGCAAATGGTCAGATTTAATCTATATGCCTACCACAGCGGAGAATAAATTTGTGCCAGAGTTCCCAAGTGTTACACCAGATGTTATTTATCTTTGCCTGCCAAACAATCCCACAGGTACAACACTTACCAAAAGTCAGCTTCAGCTTTGGGTAGATTATGCCAATAAGAATAAAAGTCTTATTATTTTTGATGCTGCTTATGAGGCATATATTTCAGAGGAGGATGTACCACATTCTATATACGAATGTGCCGGGGCAAGAACCTGCGCAATAGAGATTCATTCATTTTCTAAAAATGCTGGTTTTACAGGCCTGCGCCTGGGCTACACGGTAGTGCCAAAGGATTTGGTATTTGACGGCGTAGCTTTACACGGAATGTGGGCTAGGCGTCATGGCACAAAATTCAACGGTGCACCATACATAATCCAGCGTGCAGGAGAGGCAGTTTATTCTAAGGAAGGTCAGGCGCAGATAAAGGAACAGGTTGGCTACTACATGAACAATGCAAAGACAATCTACACAGGTCTTAAAGATGCTGGCTTCGAAGTATATGGTGGTATAAATGCCCCATATATCTGGCTGAAGACACCAGCTGATATGACTTCCTGGGATTTCTTTGACTATCTGCTAGATAAGGTTCAGATAGTAGGAACCCCTGGCGCAGGCTTTGGACCATCAGGAGAAGGCTATTTTAGACTGACAGCCTTTGGCTCTGCTGAAAATACAGTTCGCGCAATTGAACGTATCAAAAAACTAAAATGCTAAAAACAGCTTTTTCTTTCAATTAATTTTGGCTCTAAAAGGACGTGAGCGTCTTTCTTTGATATAGAACCATCGATTAGCCCCAGTAGAGTAGTGGCAGCCAGCTTGCCCAGTTCTTCTTGGGGATGGGCGATGGTGGTGATTCCCTTGTTGTGAGCCAGCAGGGAATTATCAAAGCCAGTCACGGAAATATCATGGGGGACGCTTCGTCCTATATTTTGCAAACCTTTTATAACATCATAGGCTATTTCGTCGTTATAGCAGACTACTGCGTGGCAGGATATGCCACTTTCAAGAATTCTTATCAGACCCTCCATTGGCTTTGCATTTTTATCTTTTGTGTGATACCAGACTACCAAATCTGGATTGTAGGCAATATGTGCCGCCTGCAAAGCTTTTACATAACCCTTGTGTCTTAGAATTCCCTGTATATCATCAGCTTTAAATATGCCGGCAATGTTTTTATGCCCCAGACTAATCAAGTGTTCAGTGATACGCTGCCCCCCTAGCACGTCATCAAGCATTACAAAAGGACGGTCCATCATGGACTCATAGCAGCCTTGTATAAAAACATAAGGGATGCCCATTGCATCCATTTGATCATATAGCACCTGATGCTGACAGCTGATAGCACTTTGGCTGGGCTCGATAATCATGCCATCTATATTTTTGGAAAGTAGCTCTTCCATGCACCAGGCTTCTCCTTTGCGGGAGTTGTTGGTGGTTTTAAGCAATATGCTGTAGCCCCCTTCATCTAACACCTGATTTATCCCCTGTATAACTCTAGGGAAAATGTAATCAGACATGAAGGTAGAAACAACAGCTATATTTTTGCTGTTTTTCTTTTTTATAATGCGTTCGGCAACAAATGTGCCACTTCCGTGTACAGCATATAGAAACCCCTCATCTATTAGTTTTGAAAGAGCTTTTCTAACGGTTTGGCGGCTGACCTGGTATTTGGCAGACAACTGGTTTTCAGAAGGTATTTTCTCATTAGCCTCGTATTTGCCAGAGTTTATTGCACTCCGTATTTCTTTTATTATCAGTTCGTGTTTTGAATTAATCATGACTATATGATAGCAGAATACTTGTTTAAAGTTAATCAGCAAAAAAGACGCCAACGGGGCGTCTCTTTCAAAAGGGAGAATAATGTTATGAAAAAAATGGTTCATCGCTTCTGTCTTGCGATGT
>CAMNPQ010000186.1 GCA_946548305.1 uncultured Pseudobutyrivibrio sp. | reverse complement strand
CTACGCAGAAACAAAGGACATCTATGCAGTCAAAGATGCCCTTAATCATAGCAATATTGATACTTCCAAGCATTATATTTCAGATAAAGAAGCTAAAATTGATGCTGCAGCGGAGGTGGCAAGATTATTCTTTAAATAATAGAGCTTCACGGTGAAAAATTTGATAGTCGCCTATATAGCAAAATTAAAATCGGTACAAGCCACAATGCCATAGCAATACAAACCTGCATAACACTATCTGAATACTCTTCATCTTCAACTTTAGCATACAGACCATATTCATTAAGACCGTAATATAAAACTTCATCTCTTTTTATTGTATAAAGAATGGCAGAAGTCTCTATTTTTTCATCACTTACCAGTGAAACTAACGTGTTATCTTCTAAACAAAATGTGTACTCATATCCCCAGGTATAATCGTGAAAATGTCTTCTATGAGTGAGTTCTTTTACACTGACTATTGTTCCATTTACTTTTTCTATATATTGTTCATTGCTATTAAACCATTTATCAAAGTCATTATTATCCTGCATAATGAGACGCCCAGAAAATATAATGCCAATCAGGATTAAAATAACCAAAACTCTATTGAGCCATTTAGATTGTTTCTTATGCTCCAACTCTTGTAACTCCATATATATTTTCTTGTATTACAACAAATTTAAAGTTGTTATTTTCTTCTAAGTTCTTTAGTAAAGCTTACACTGACAATTATCATCATTACCGCTAATGCAACTGAAGCAATCAATTGTCCAATCGCAGCCGCTGGAATTGGCTGTAAGGGCCATGGCTCAATAAAACTAACAAGGCATGCCCTAAAGTTTCATAAAATAATTCTAATTATTCCATGCATAAAAATAAATTATACAAAAGTGAGTTTAATCCCCTTCCATCCATTTCACTTCGTTAGTATTATTTTTTCACGTTAAGGTAATCTAAAATACAATAAAAAAATTGCACTCAGCTTAGTGACTGAGTGCAATTAACAATTATCTTATAAATTTCTGCCTTGGTATTGAATTGTAACAACCCATACCACCTTTTTAGTTTCATCAATTCTGAATATAGCAATATAGTTGTCAACGAGAAGCTGCTTATATCCTTTACCCGCGTATCTTCCGACTAATCTATCCTGATGTGATTGAGGAAGTGTATCTAATCCTAAAACAGCAGCTTTTATTCTATCTACTTGCCCTTTGGCATTTTCTGGAGCTAATTTCTCATAAGCAATATAGCAATAGATACTATCTAAATCTCTATATGCTTTTTTCATCAATCGTACTTTATACTTATCCAAAATATTTTTTCTCCAGTTCAGCAAAGGCTACATCGGCATCGACAAACTCTCCTGTCTCTGCAAATTCTTTTTCAGCATCATAGATAGCCTGATCGATACGATTCTCACGTGCAAAGCTATCATATAATTCACTGCTCATAACAACAAGGTCGCTATATCCATTTTTAGTGATAAATATAGGTTCCCGCTCCTTGTGAGCCATTGCTGATATTTCATTTGTATTTCTAAGATCTTTTATAGGCAAAATCAAAGGCATATATATCACTCCTTTCTATCCATGCATAATTATAGCATATTTTTGTCATTTCATCTATAGATAACTCGTAGGGAGCAACTATTACTATTCAAATTATAATTAATAAATATTATTTCCTTAAATAATTGGAAGATACTGGAAAATCAAAGTATGTATCAGGATATGGTTCATTTTTCAGTGTGAAATGCCACCATTCACTGGCAAAGGGTTCAAACCCATTTCGAACTATGACTTGCTGTAAAGTCATACGGTTTTCATATCAAGAAGCGTCAAATCCACTGTACTACCACGGCTATGGCTAGATTGTTTTGCTATATATCCCTTTGAAAATAAATCTTGCTTTTCTAGTTCAGGATAAAAATAAGGCTTCATTCTTTTCTACTAAATTCTCATAAATTATTCCTTTCCTGCACTAATCTTCTTTGAAATAATCTCCACCAGTTTAGTAGCAACTACACCCATCAACACACCAAAAACAATTCCTGCTAATACGTCTGTTGGGAAATGAAGGAATAAGTACATTCTGCTGAAGGCTATAAGTGCCGCCCAAATCAAGGCAATTACTCCACCCTTCTTATTCCCTAAGAAAATAGCTACCGCTCCACCAAATGCCCAGGCTGAATGAGTAGATGGGAATGATGAGCTGGATGGACGTGAAACCAAAAGCTCAAAAGTCTCATCTATCTGACACGGACGCATTCTTGAAAACATATTTTTTAGTCCATACTGACCCAAGACAAACACAAGCACATAAGAAACCAAAACTGCTATACCAATCTTTCTAGTCTTCTTGAATAACAGAAGAATCACAGCAATGATTACCCAAAGCTGCCCATAAGATCCTGTAATCTTGTTGATTATTAAAAAGAAAGTGTCTAATACTTCTGTACGTGGTATAGCATATAAGAATTCAAACTCCATAACTTTCCCTCCTCGTTCTTTATATCTTTAATATTTCATCGATGTATATTTCTAAGTAGGAATCACTACCAACTATCAACTCGTTTTTCTTAAGAAGCTCCACTAAAGCTTTTGCTATTTCTTCAGCAGTAGCTATTACCTTATCTTTCATATTGATGCTTCTAGGATTATACGTATTAAATCTCCAAGCCGCATCATCGCTTACAGTAGAGGCAAGCTTTTTAACAAGCATTGCATACTCACCGTCATTATCTAGTTCAGATAAGGCTCGGTAAGTCCATTTATAATATGGCGCAAACTTTCTATTGAGCAAAAAGTAAAGCTCCATAGCAGACTCAAGACCTTTTACTCTACAAAGCTCCGCTGCCACTATATCATTTCTAGTCATACATCTAGCATAGTTTACCTGAAGTGCTGCTGAAAACTGATGAAGCTCATTTACTATTCTTCTTCTCCAAATACTATCTGGGTAGTAGCTTAAAAGAAGATTCCTAAATCTTGTAAACTCTCCCAAGTCATCTCTAAAAACCTCTCCGTTTGTTGCAGTAGCAAGACAGCTATGCTCTAGATTAAGCCAATCATTTTCCGTAAGCATACAGTCCTTAGTATTGCAATCAATATAAAGAATGTTTGAGTAAAATGACCTTGTAGTCATAACTCCTCTTCGCTCTTGAAGTCGTTCAGTAAGGTTTTCACCACCATACTGCATAGCGAGCTCATTATATGCTATGGATAAAAGACATCCTATTTCATCAAAGTCTTCGTCAGCAAGCCACAGGCATACGCCAGTGCCAAAATCATGATCACGTGACATGTAATCATCATAGCCAAAACAATCTGAACCCTCTCCCACTAAGCCTACTGCTATGCTTGATTCATATTTAGGAAATTTCTCATGTATCATAGGAGCCACTTGATTCTCATAAAACCTACGACTCTTTTCAAACTCCGCGTTTTGCATTATCTATCCCCTATAAATTGATTATGGTTCTGAATTATTCTTCCTCTAAATCATCTTAATACCATCATAAAACAAATGATTTGAGACGAACTTTATGGTGGCTTTTGATTTGTTTCACTATCGCGTAATCATAATTTTTATATAAATGAAGCCATATATAATGGTAGAGTTATTACTCCAGTCTCGTCGCAACTTATATTTCCATCCACAAATTTGCATCCATATGTTATTTCTTTATTCTTTATCAATATTGAATTCAGTGAATTTGCACGGCTATTCCCACTTTTCACCTCTATAGGAACTACTTATTTAATCATCTGCAATCCTGACAAACTCCAATAATTAACGTTTTCCCATGCATGTGAGTGTTGCAGTGTGTATGTTCTGCAGAATATTGATAAAACCATCCTTCGTGCTCTGGTTCCCTGTATTTATAGATGGTTCCCTGTTCGCATAGTCTATCCAAATTTCTATATACAGTTGTCTTATTTACACCTCGTATCGTTTACACAACATCCACCTAGTTGTTCTTTGGCGGATTACTGTGCTCCAAATCTTTCACATATATAACAGGATACCACAAATCATATTTTTCTATATAGTCTTTATCAATTATTCCTGAATACTTTACCCAATCATCCAGTTCCAGAGCTTCGGCTTTTGCATAATCACATACAAAACCAAACATCGATAAATCTTCTGCACAACAAGTCATTACAAATCTGCCTAATATCAATGAAGATGCCGCATTCTCAGATTTCTTAATAACCATCCCCTGAAGGTTTACTTTTTTTTCCTACATATCTATCAACATTTTCCATTAAATCAATATAAAAAGTAGCGTATGTCTCATCAGTTATTGTAAGCACATCTTCATTTAAAAACAACCTGATTAATTCTGTCCCCATATTTTTCATCCCAGTCATCGCAAATGTCAGGGAAATCTTTTATCAGTGCATCTAATTTTTTCTTGATAATAATATTTATTTAATCATTTAATAATTTGTTCGATTTACAATAAACCGTGTTCGGGTGTATTATCGTCTTACAAAACGAACGTATTTTCGGAAACTATGTTTGCTTTCGAGGGAGGTGAGACACTTGGATATGACTAATCATTTACTAATCCCCAAATGCTACATAGCTATAGACATGAAGTCTTTTTACGCTTCTGTGGAATGTGTAGCTAGAGGACTTAATCCACTTAAAGCTAATCTACTAGTCGCAGATGGAAGTAGAACCGACAAAACCATCTGCCTTGCAGTCTCCCCTGCGCTAAAGGCGATTGGAGTTCCTAGTAGACCTAGACTATTTGAAGCCAAACAAGTTATAGAAAAATACGAAAAAGCTCACCATACTAAAGTTTTGTATATTACCGCCGTTCCACGTATGCTTGAATATGAAAAAATATCTGCAAAAATATATGGTATTTTTCTAAAATATGTTGCCACAGAAGATATCCATGTTTATAGCATCGACGAAAGCTTCATAGATTGCACTCCTTACTTACATTTATATGAGACTGCAGCTATAAAAGCTGGTCAAAACCCTGCTCACATAATGGCAATAACCATGATTAGAGACGTGCTTAAGCAAACTGGCATCACTGCTACAGTAGGCATTGGAACAAATCTATACCTTGCAAAGGTAGCAATGGATATTGTGGCAAAAAAAGCTCCTGCAGATAAAGATGGAGTACGTATAGCGGCTCTTACAGAAGATACATATAAAACTTTGCTTTGGCCACATAAGCCTCTCACAGACTTCTGGCAAATAGGGAATGGTAAAGCCCGTCGCTTGGAACGAAATATGATGTACACCATGGGAGATATAGCAGAGCGGTCACAACTGGATGAAGAATGGTTTTATAAAACCTTTGGGGTCGATGCAGAAATTCTGATT
>CAMNPQ010000185.1 GCA_946548305.1 uncultured Pseudobutyrivibrio sp. | reverse complement strand
AGAATATTAAATCGAATTATAAGAATTGGATTGCCTGCTGGAATACAGGGAACAGTATTCTCTTTATCAAACGTAGTCATTCAGTCAGCTATCAATTCCTTTGGCACAGCTGTTATCGCAGGTTCTTCTGCAGCTGCAAGTATCGAAGGCTTTGTATATATTTCTATGAATTCCGTTTCTCAGACCTGTGTAACCTTTGTTGGACAGAACTATGGAGCTGGAGATGAACGTCGAGTTCGTAAAGTCATTTTTGAATGCCTGGGCATTGTCACAATTGTGGGTGTAGTCCTGGGAAATATTGCATATAATTTTGCTACACCATTACTTGGTATATACACTGATAGTGCAGATGCAGTAGCCGCAGGAACACTGCGTCTTTTCTGGGTTTGCGTGCCATATTTCCTTTGTGGAATCATGGATACACTAACAGGTGGACTTCGTGGATTGGGACGCTCTACTGTGCCAATGATAGTGTCACTTTTAGGAGCTTGCGTCACAAGGTTGATTTGGATAGCAACCTATTTTCAGTTTCATAAAACCGAAAGTGTATTGTTTTTCTCATACCCAGGTAGCTGGCTACTGACTCTAACAGTTCACAGCGTTTGCCTAATCATCGTATACCGCGGCTGGGTACGCCGTAAAGCCTCCGAGGTGCGAATTTAAATAACGATTTAATAACTTTGCGTAATCGTAAACGAGCCTGAAGCTAACAAGCGCATATATTTATATTGTAGAATCTTAAATGAGCCTGTAGGCGACAAGCTCTTATGCTTATACAGAAGAGTTTTTTAATGAGCCTGTAGGCAACAAGCTCTTATGTTTATATTGAATATTATTAAATGAGCCTGTAACTAACAAGCTATTATATTTCTAAAGCGAAACGTTTTAGTGAGCGTAGAAATATAATGCTTGTTAGTGTAACAGGCGGACTAGATGTAACAGGCGGTCTAGGAGGATTATATAAGGAGGGGCTTATGTATTGGAAAGAAATGCTTGGAGCCATTGCAAAACCAGATAAGAATGCAAAAACCTATGAGATTTCCACAGACTATAGCTATGATGGTCTAAAAGAATATCCACGTCCACAAATGCAGCGCAGTTCCTATATCAATTTAAATGGTAGATGGGATTATAGAGTTATTGATGGCAAAGGACAGGTGGCATGCTCTGGTCCTATAGAAGTTCCATTTTCACCTGAGACAGCACTTTCAGGCACTGTCAGACACATTCTGCTTCCTGAAGAGACTTTAGAATACACAAAAAGATTCACTCTGGAGAAAGTCAAAAAATCGAAGCATCTTCTGTTGCATTTTGGAGCAGTTGATCAAGTGGCATATATATATGTAAATGGAATCAATGTGGGTAGTCATGAGGGTGGATATACTTCATTTACTTTTGATATTACTGAGTATGTGATTGAGGGAGAAAACGAGCTAAAGGTAAAAGTAAGAGATTATACCGATAGAATTGGATATGCTAGAGGCAAGCAGTCATTAAATCCAGGTGGAATGTGGTATAGTGCTCAAAGTGGCATCTGGCAGACAGTCTGGATGGAATGGGTAAGTAAAGCCCATGTTGCGGATTTGGTTATTACACCAGATATAGATAATGATTTGGTGAAAATCATACTTTCCGTTTCAGAAATTAAGGGTCATTTTTCTATCCAATCATCTAATCAAGATTTAATAAAGGGGTATACGATTGATGAAATAAGGGATAATAGGCTATATATCACAGTGGAATTGAATGAATATAAATTGTGGTCGCCTGAAAATCCTGTATTATATTTTGTGACAGTAGAATATGGAAAAGATAGCTTTTCCACATATTTTGCCATGCGTGACTTTGGTGTAGAAAAGGACGAAAATGGTATTCCAAGATTGACCCTAAATCACAAACCATACTTTATGAATGGGGTGTTAGATCAGGGGTATTACCCTGAAAGTCTCATGACACCACCATCAGACCAGGCAATGATAAACGACATTGAAGTGATTAAGAGCATGGGATTTAACATGATTCGTAAGCACTGTAAAATCGAGCCAATGAGGTGGTATTTTCATTGTGACAGGATAGGAATGATTGTTTGGCAGGATATTGTAAATGGTGGAACAAAGTACGATATGAACATGATTTGCAACATACCTACTGTTGTAAGACCTTTTGGGAACACAAAGGATAAAAACAGGCTATTCTTAAGATTTACAGGTAGAACCACTGAAAAATCAAAAGCAGTATGGTTTTTAGAATGCCAGGAGACAATAAAACAATTGAGAAGTGTGCCTTGCATAGGTCAGTGGTGCCTGTTTAATGAAGGTTGGGGTCAGTTTGATGCCAGAGGATGCCTGGAATATGCAAAAGGTTTTGATGAAACGAGACCTTTTGATTCGGCTTCAGGCTGGTTTCATGAGGGCTGTGGAGATGTCTTTTCTGAACATGTATATTTTGAGGATTTGCAGGTGAAAAAATCTTCAAGACCATATGTAATATCTGAGTATGGAGGATTTTCTCTAAAGGTTGGCAATCATGTTAAGAAGGATTTTGCCTATGGCTACAAAAAATACCAGCATGCCAAGGATTTGCAGGATGCATATGATGAAATCATGGAAAAAATAAAGTCCCTTGAAGCCCAGGGACTAAGTGGGGCAGTGTATACACAAGCCACAGATATAGAAGATGAAGTGAATGGACTTATGACTTATGACAGGAAGGTGCAAAAACTTTATTAAACCAACTCTGTGGGAAAGCCATACCTAAAATGATTCCCATTACTATAGCACCAGCGGTTTTTATTGTGGATAGACCGTAGGAAGAAAACATATCCATGTCATTCATTATTAAATAATATGAAGTGTAATAAATTCCGGCACCAGGTACCAAAGGGAATATCCCAGTAATCAGGTAAATGGTGACGGGATTTTTTCTGTTTACCGCTAAACTTCTAGAAAAAACTGTGAGAAAAAGTGCTCCCACCACATTGCCTAGGGTAGGTGCTTCAAGAACTGTGGCTATGACGGAATAAAAAATCCAGCCAATGGCACCAGATAATCCACAAAATAAAAGCTCAGCCTTAGGCGCAGTAAAAACAATAGCAAATCCTAGAGTTGCAATCATTGCAACAATAAACTGAATAATAAAATCTATACACATTTATCTAAAAGCCTCCCAATTGAACAATAGTAATGATAATTCCCACTCCAACAGCTATGCAAAAGGCGGTTAGAAGTGCGTCTATTAATCGAATGGAACCAGACAGATAATCTCCATTAATAAAATCTCTGATGCTATTTGTAATAGGAATACCTGGTACCAGAGGCATTATGCCACCAATTATTACTTTATCGTAATGTGTAGGTATCCCGATGATGTAAAAGATAATAGCAACTATAGAAATAACCATGCTTGCCAGCACGTTTGTGATTGTCTTTGAATGAGCTGTCTTTGATTCGAAATGCAAAAACAGGCGAAGCACAGCCCCGACAAAGGTGGCTATAAGGGCATCTAAGGGAGTGCCTCCATATAAATATGCAAAACCACCACAGCCTATTGCAGTTGCGATAATGAGAATTGGCAAGGGGTAGGCAGGGATGCTTTTACAGTGATTTAGCCTAATCCAGGCATCTTCCAATGATATCTTTTTTGAACATACATCACGGCATAGAGTATTTATCGCTGCAATCCTGGCTAGTTGCATAGGGTACATAGGCACATGCCTTATCATAGAGCTGGCATGCTCAGTGACTTCATCGGCACTGGCAAATATACCATTGCTAAGTACGTACACATCACAGTCGGTGATTTCGTATGCATTAAGTATGGCTAAAACACTATCTTCCACTCTATATACTTCTGCTCCATTTCGAAGAAGGATGTCTCCTAATTCAACTGCAAAAGATAATACTTTTTTTGTATCGTTCATAAAAAATTCCCTCTAAAATTTCGTCTATACCGATTATGTCTGATTATGATTAATATTTCAACCGCAAAAGAAATGTGGGAGAGTGTAATACGGTGGTTGTGAACAAAAATATGGGAAAATGTGCATAAGTGGATAACTATTGGGGAAAACGATTTTCGTTGAATTAGGAGTCACTTTATATAAAAACACCGTCGAAGGGCTAAAATTCAGCATTTATTTAAAAATAGGATTGTGAATAAAATTGGGGATATAGTGGAAAAGTGAAGTTATCCTCAACTATAAAAAATGCCATGTGGAAATTGTGGATAATTATCGCTTTATGTTGAACTATAAACCAACAATAGAAAATCCATGTGATTGACATGTTGTACTAATAAATAAACCTATAAATCATAGGGTTTTATGATATAATATGGACTACAAGGTTTAAGGAGGTCTAATATGGCAGAGAATGAATCATGCGCTTCCGCAAGCTCTTGTAGCCGAGGTTCTTGTGAAGGTTGTCCTTCTCACGAGGCTACAAAAAAGGGTGTTAGAAATACAGCCTTCCTTGAGGAGCCAAATAAGAATTCAAATATAAAACATGTAATAGGAGTTGTATCTGGCAAGGGTGGTGTTGGTAAATCACTTGTCACATCATCGCTGGCAGGAGTTATGGCACGGGCTGGATATTCAGTAGGAATATTAGATGCGGACATAACAGGTCCATCTATTCCAAAAATGTTTGGAGTACATGGCCCAGCTACAGGAAATGATGAGGGCACATTCCCTCAAATAGCAGAAGATGGCACAAAGATTATGTCTATTAATCTAATGCTGGATGATGAGGAATCCCCTGTTGTTTGGAGAGGACCTGTGATTGCAGGAGTAGTAAAACAATTTTGGACAGATGTCCAGTGGGGAGACATAGACTATTTATTTGTAGATATGCCACCTGGAACTGGTGATGTACCTCTCACTTGCTTCCAATCCATTCCAGTGGATGGAATAGTGATTGTTACAAGCCCACAGGAGCTTGTACAGATGATTGTAAAGAAGGCGTACAACATGGCTGATATGATGCACATTCCAGTGCTTGGTCTTGTTGAAAACTATTCTTACATTACCTGTCCTGATTGTGGAAAGAAAATAGAAATCTTTGGTGAAAGCCATGTGGATGAAGTGGCAGCCAGCCTGAACATACCAGTTCTTGGCAAAATGCCAATGGATAGAAGCTTCGCCACAGCAGCCGACGCAGGCCGCATCTACGACGTAGACAATACATATCTCGTTAACGCGAAGGCTGAACTTGAAAAGTTATAAATGATTATTAAATCATAAATTAACAACGCAACAATAAACATTATATGAGGATGGTTTAGGTTATAGTTTAAATAGGCTGTCTTTAACAAGCTGAATATTTCTTAAGCGAAGCATTCTAAGCTGAGCGTAGAAATATTATGCTTGTTAATGTAACAACCGAGCCACAATTTATAAGCCATCCGGATTAGGAGATTAATATGGCACAGAATCCAGTAGTTACAATTGAAATGGAAAATGGCGATATCATGAAAGCAGAGCTTTATCCTGA
>CAMNPQ010000184.1 GCA_946548305.1 uncultured Pseudobutyrivibrio sp. | reverse complement strand
CTACACAAGATACACAAAGCAACTGAGTGCGGCTTGAAATCTTGCCACTGATGAAACCTGAAGTCAGACGACCTACCAGCATCAACAGCCAGTAGAGACCTGTCATACCACCGATAATGGCAGCTGCATTGGCAGAATTTGCAGGATCAAACAGGTTGAAGTTCGCTTCCTTACCTAAGAAGTTTCCGAAAGTATTTGGGATACCAACTTCCATACCTACATAGCAGAAGATAGCGATAGCACCCAGCACGAAGTGACGGAAGCTCCAAGGGCTGTGAGGATCTTTCACAGCTGAAACTTCAGCTTTCTGCTGACGTGGCTCCTGAATCTTAGCAAAATAGATTACGATGAAAGCTACTACGAAGATAGCGATAGCACCAAACAGCATAGGGCTTACATCAGTAATCTTAGTGCTCTTAGTAATAGCACCTACATAGGCACCTACCATGATAGGAGCGATGGTTCCTGCGAATGAGTTGCAAGCACCACCGAGCTGCAGCAGCTGGTTACCCTTAGTACCACCACCACCGATAAGGTTCAGCATAGGATTCACCACGGTGTTGAGCATACATACGCAAAGGCCGCATACAAATGCACCCAGCAAATAGATGCTGAAACCAGCTACACCAGCACTGAAGCCAGAAGCATACTGAATCAGCAAACCTACGATACCTACTGCGATAGCAATAAGGGCAGTCTTCTTGTAACCAACTTTAGTCAGCATGTTGCCAGCAGGAATACCCATGAACAGATAGGCAAGGAAGTTCATGAAGTTACCCATGAAACCGAGTGCAGGGTTGTTACCCACAGCATCGTCCATTGTCCAAATGTTACCAACAGGCGCAGCCATGTTGGTTACGAATGCAATCATTGCAAACAGGAAAAACATGGTGATAATGGCTACCATGTTTCCGCTTTTCTGTTGTTCTTGTGACATAGTTTAAATTTTTAAAGTTTATATTAAAGTTAATTATTCTTCTTATCCAATCACCCCAAACTTATAAATGGTCTTCTGCCTATATTCGTCATCTGGCATCAGAACTGCCGATGGGAAATGGGCTTTGTTTGGCGTATCAGGGAAACACTGAGCCTCAAAGCAAATGGCACTACGTGCAGGGAAGGTGGCTCCATGTGTGCCACTGAAACCTCCAAGCCAATTACCTGTATAAAGCTGAACGCCATTTTCTGTAGTGTACACCTCCATGCTTCGTCCACTTTGAGGTTCTGTACAGATTGCTGCTAAACTTAGCTCCCCTGCTTCCACCTTATTTAATACATAGCAGTGGTCGTATCCTGTGCCATTCTTCAGTTGCTGGAAGTCGGCATCGATACGCTCGCCAACTGTATGGGGCGTGCGGAAGTCCATCGGGGTGCCTTCTACCTTTAGTATTTCTCCTGTAGGAATAGAAACCTCGTCAATCGGGATGTAATAATCCGCATTGATAGTCACCACATTATTTAATATAGTAGGACTTGGATTGGCAATACCCGCCAGATTGAAGAACCCATGATTGGTCAGGTTGATGATAGTAGGCTGATCTGTCACTGCCTTATATTCAATCTCCAAAGCGTTGCTGTCGTCTGCCAGATGATAGTTCATCTCAATATCCAAGTTGCCAGGGAATCCTTCTTCACCATCTACGGAGTGGTATCTGAAGACGATAGTCTGTGCATCAGTCTGCTCTGCATCCCATACTCTGGCATGAAATCCTGTAGGACCTCCATGGAGAGAGTTGGGGCCGTTGTTTATGGTAAGATTGTATTCTTTTCCGAATAAGGTAAATCTACCTTTGGCAATGCGGTTTCCATATCTGCCGATGGTAGTGCTGAGGAAAGGCTCTGGGCTGTGGATAGTTTCTTCGATGGAATCATGGCTTAACACGACATTAGCGTAATAGCCATATTTGTCGGGAACCATGATGGAGATGAGTGCACATCCGTAATTGGTAACAGCAACTTCCATTCCCAAGGGGTTCTTGAGGATGTATAGGTCTGTATGTTTTCCATTTACGTCTGCCTGGAATGCTTGTCTATTCAAGGCAGACAGACCCGTTTCTATCGGTGTAGAACTTGTCATGACATGATTATTAGCTATATTACTTGCAAATTAAGTGAATTTCTTTTATTCTCCCAAAAGTTTTGCGAAGAATTGACGATTAAAAGTTCATTTTTTTTATTAGAAAGTTTGTGGGGAATCCTTTTAGATGGGATAAAGGAATATTGACCTAGATGAAGATCTAGGTCTAAACATGGAATTGTGTGTTGATTTGCGGGCTGCTATTTAAACACCTTTCGGAAGGCCTTGAGGATCTTCATGCCAATGAGTAGTCCGTCGAACATAAACATTCCAGTGTTGACAGCTTTCATGATGCCGTTGGACTTATTGGCGATAGGCTTTAGTGGAGAGAAAAGCTGACGCGTGGAAGTAGTTATCGTATCCTGATGGACGCGAATCTTCTTCAGTACTTCTGCTTTTTGCTTAGCAATGTCCTCAAGCGTTATTTCTTTCTCCATTGTCCGGTTCGTTGTTATTGATGGTTGCTGTGATTGATTGGCCGTTTTCTTTGTCTTTCAGGAAAATCTTAGCAAGGAAATTGACCATTGGGCTGATTATCAGTCGCTGGCGCTGATGGTAGATGACAAGCATGACTAAAATTAAGAATAAAGTTATCAGTCCAAAACTGACCATCAAACCACCTATCTTAGGAGCTAAAACGTAGGCAAGTGTAAAAGAAAAATAAAACAGCGCCACCATGCCTAGAACCACCAATATTAAAACCAGTATAAGGGTTGAAAGTAAGATAGTCAGCTTTTCTGTCAACTCCAAACGCACATACTCCTTTTGAAGCTCAAGGTAAGTCTTGGCTTCTGTTACGATTTGCTGTATGGATTCAGAACTCTTGTCTCCTAGAAACATAGTGGTACTGTTTTCTTTTCTTAGTTAATCCACAGGATCTGCTGCACTGGCCAACTCATCAGCAAGTTCGTCTAAATCTTCCTTGCTGAGCTTGATGCCTTTCTTGCGAAGAATCTCTGCAATCTTAGTGCGGGTATCTGTGCCTTTTTCTGGCGCAAACAGAATACCAAAGGCTGCTCCAACAAGAGCGCCTGTCAAAAAAGTAGCAAAAACATTAAAGCCTCTCATGATAAAACTCCTTTCTTTCTTTGTTTGATAAAGCAAAGATAGAACTTTTTTCATTTATACAAATGTTTTTTTGTTACTTTTTTTTGATTCTATAATATTCTTCGTACTTTTGTAAACCAAATATAACATTTTTGCATTATGAAGAAATTTGCTTTTTTAGGATTAGGCCTTTGCATGGCATTGGCCTTTACATCATGTAAATCAAGTGAAAGCGCCTATAAGAAGGCTTATGAGAAAGCTAAACAGCAGGAATTGGCTCAAGGAACTGCTGTTCAGCAGCAAACGGCTCCTGCCACAGTTTCTGCTTCTGCTGAGACTGCCACCCCAGCTCCTTCTGCAGATGTTCGTCAGGAGAAAGTGACTATTGTGGCAGGTAATGGCGCACTGCAAGACTACAGCGTGGTTTGCGGAAGCTTCGGCGTAAAGACGAATGCTGAGAATCTTAAGAACTTCTTGGATAATGAGGGCTATAATGCGATCATTGTCTATAATGCTGACAGGAATATGTATCGCGTTGTTTCGGAAACCTTCTCTAATAGAGACGCAGCTGCCAGAGCACGCGATGCTTTTAAGGCAAAGTATCCTAACAGACAAGATTTCCAAGGCTCTTGGCTGCTGTATCGTATGAATTAATACACCTTAATTATATATAATACAGATCATGGCTTAATCTTGTTGATTGAGCCATGATTTTTCATTATATTGAATTATTTTGGAAAAAAAATGCTTGTTTTCTTTGATTTTAAAAGAATACTATCTAATTTTGCAACTGATTTTGTACCTGTAATAGGACAATTTTAGAGAATATTTAGAAAAGGTTTGACATGCAAGAATCTCTTATTCAGAGGATAATGAAACTCTGCACGGTCTGTGTCCTCTTCAGCTTTTGCCCTCAATTGGGTATTTGTCAGGATGCGGCGAGCGTGGTTGATGCCTTGGTGGAGATGGGATTTGAGAATGTTGGATATAGTGAAGAGGAGAATGAGCGCGTATACATTATTCAAAATAGTGCATACAAACTCAATGGAGTAGGGATAGGAAAGGCGGTAGATGTCGTGCAAGCAATGGGTATGCCCGATGGAAAACCTTGCCGTATTGTTGTTTTAGATAACAATGTTCCTCAAATTTCTCTAGTATGTTATTCGAAGAATGAAGCCGATTCTTTGAATAGCGTAGGCAGAAGGGACTGGGAAGTGAGTTATGAATTGGGTGACTCATGGGAACATGCCCGTAAAGCTGAAAGAAAAAATAGTTCTTTGTACAAGGTTGATATTGTAGTTTATCCCGAGTTAAGTTTTAAGAACTTGATTATCACTCAGATCTATCAAGTGCTTTTTAACTTGAATCCAACAATAGAGGTTTCTCTTTGGAAAGGAATGAAATTTGAAGCTCAGGTGATATTCCCTATTTATAATGAATATGGTAGAAATTATAACCAAATAAGACAGGGAATGATTACTCTTTCACAAACAGTGAGGCTTGAGGATAATGTGTTCATAACGGGAAGCGTGGGAACTTTTAGCAATTTCCGATGGGGCGCAGATTTAAGAGGAAAGTTTATTCCTAAAAAAGATGAGAGATTTTCTATCGAGGCTCGAATAGGATTGACAGGAACTTCCAGGTTTGTTAATTGGAGATGGAAAGTGAGTCCCCTGAACTTGTTCACATGGAGTGTAGGAGGGAGTTTCTTCTGGGATAGATATAACACTCAGTTTAAGTTGGCTCTTGAACAGTATCTCCAGAAAGAGAATGGACTGCAGTTTCAGATGATTCGCCACTTTAGACATACTTCTATAGGCTTTTGGGCTATGAAGACTTGGAATGTAAAGAATAGTGGATTGAATGGTGGATTTATGTTTCAAATAGCTTTGCCACCTTATCATCAGAAACGTAAAGGCTACATACCTCGAGTGCGGACTTCCAATTATATGGGAATTCGATACAATGCTGGTAATGAACAGCGTTATGGTCAAACCTATAAGGCATTGCCTTGGGATAATTATGCAAATGATAATAGTTTTAACCCAATATTTATTAAATCGGAATTGTTGAATTATTAATTTTTAAAAGAAATGAAAAGTAGATTCTTTGGTTTGAGTGCCAAATTGGCATTAGCCGTTTTAGCAGTTGGCTTCACATTTACTAGCTGCTATGATTCAGCGAGCGACAATGTAGTGGTTCCTGTAACTCCTGGACAAATAGAATTGCCAGCTCCTGTTTATGAGATTACTGGTTATGTTACGGATTTCTTGACTGGTAGCGCTATTTCTGGTGCAACAGTATCTACTCCTTTGGGTAGTGCTTCTACTGATGCAACTGGTTATTATAAGGTTACTAGTGGAACGGCAGCTAGCGGTACGGTTGAAATTTCTGCA
>CAMNPQ010000183.1 GCA_946548305.1 uncultured Pseudobutyrivibrio sp. | reverse complement strand
CAATATTTTCTGAAAGAAAATATTGCTTGGCAAAGCCAAGTTCTTGTGGGCTTTTCCTTAAGTAGCCCACAAGAAGTCATCTAAACTTCACTACCACTTTTTTGCTTATGACAAATGTCATAGGTCTATTTTGCGTGCAAAGGAGTTTATGAAAATGATAGAAAATATATTAATTGGCGTTTTTGCTGTAATAATCCTGGGAGGCGCAGTTGCTGCCTGGTGGATTGAAAACGGTCCAGAGAAAAAAGATAAGAATAAGGGGGATAAATAATATGGTTTATTTATTAGTAGCGATAATATCAGTTTTATGCTGGTTTGTATGTGTAGGAATAGCAAAGTTTATTGATTTACTAAATAAAAAACAGGACTGGTATATTAAGCTTAGTGAAGCTTTAGAAGAAGATAACTAGCATGCTGCTGTGGGCTCTCTAAGAGCCCACAAAGTTTATAAACATAAGTATATTTGGACTTTACATATTTGTAGTAAAAATACTTAAAAAGAAAAAGGAGGAAAGCCTGAAATGATATTCAACATAATTTTGCTGATACTTGGATTCATAGCTTTAGTAAAGGGCGCAGATTTATTCGTCCTTGGCAGCTCGGACGTGGCGAAAAATCTAAAAGTGCCATCACTTATCATAGGGCTTACAATAGTAGCCTTTGGAACAAGCGCGCCAGAGCTTGCAGTTAGTTTAACTGCGGCAATAGAAGGGGCAAATGAGATATCGGTAAGTAATGTGGTGGGTTCGAACATATTTAATATATTAATTGTGCTGGGAGTATGTTCAGCAATTAAGCCACTGACTGTGGATAAAAAGATACTAAAGCGGGATATGCCAATCTCCCTAATAATCACCATATTCACATTAGTGGCATGCATCAATTATTCTGCCCTTAGTAAAATAAATTTTCAGGGCATTGATGTAAATGAAAATGTGGGCATGGTCCATAGATGGCTAGGCATAGTGCTTTTAATTGGATTTGTAGCTTACATATACTTGCTTGTAAGGGCTGGGAAGAATGGCAAAGCCGACGATGAAAACATTGATAGCTTGCCTATGGTAAAATGCATTGCACTTATAATAATAGGTTTGGCACTGATTATTGCTGGAGGAAAATTTGTCGTAGAGAGTGCCAAAGAATTGGCAAGAATGGCAGGGATGACTGAAACACTTATTGGAGTAACAATAGTAGCTGCTGGCACATCTCTTCCAGAATTGGTCACTTCTATTGTTGCAGCAAGAAAAGGAGAAACAGGTCTTGCTATTGGAAATGTAGTGGGTTCAAATATATTTAATCTGCTATTTATCCTAGGCATCTCAGGTGCAATCAGCCCAATGTCAGTAAATTTAGCAACCTTAATGGATTTTATTATACTGATAATTTGCACCATCATAACTTATATATATTCAAGAACTTCCCAGAAAATCGTTAGATGGGAAGGCATAACAATGGTTGTGTTGTATGTCGCTTATGTAGGATACGCAATTTGTAGGCACTAAGTTCTTAAGTGGAACAGATTTGTATGCTTGTGCACAAAATCAGATAAACGAGCTAAAGGCATCACAATATGGTGAGCCTGCAGGAAATATTACAATTAAATAAAATTTAGAGAATTTATGCCCTTTGAGGATTTCCTCGAAGGGCATTTTTGTGTATTATATATTAAATGCTTGAAACAATATAAGCTAGTAGACGGTTGGCTAAAGAAAAGGAGTAATTATGGGATTCAGAATTGAGCATGATTCAATGGGAGAAATCAAAGTATCAGATGAACATTTTTGGGGTGCACAGACCCAGCGTTCTCTAGAAAATTTTGCCATAGGAACAGAGACCATCCCGATGGAAGTCATAAGGGCATTTGCAGTGCTAAAATCAGCTGCAGCCGCAGCAAACCAGCAGCTGGGAAAGCTGGACAAAGAAAAAGCAGCAGCAATAGAAAAGGCATGTCAGGACATTCTAGAGGGAAAATACCCAGAGGAGTTTCCATTAAAGGTGTGGCAGACAGGGTCAGGCACTCAGTCCAACATGAATGTAAATGAGGTGATAGCACATATCGTAAAAGCGAATTGCTCTGATATAGAAATCCATCCTAACGATCATGTGAATATGTCCCAGTCATCTAACGACACATTTCCAACAGCTATGAACATGGCAGCGGTTATTATGATTCATGAAAAATTACTGCCAGCCATAGACAGGCTCATTGCTACAATGAAGCACTTGGAGGAAGAAAATCAAGACGTGATAAAAATAGGGCGAACTCATCTTCAGGATGCAGTACCACTTAGATTTAGCCAGGAAATATATGGCTGGCGAGGAATGCTAGAGGAGTCAAGAAATCAGATTGTTGAAGCCTCAGACCGACTTAGAAAAATAGCTATCGGTGGCACAGCCGTTGGAACAGGACTTAATTGTCCAGAGGGCTTTGACAAGCTATGCTGCGAAGAAATAACAAAGCTTACAAAACAATCCTTTGAGCCTAGCTTAAACAAATTCCATGCCCTAACCTCGAAGGATGGATACGTATACACAAGCGGCGCACTAAAGGGACTTGCAGCAAATCTTATGAAGATTGCAAATGATGTGAGATGGCTGGCAAACGGTCCACGTTGTGGTCTTGGTGAAATCACTATTCCAGAGAACGAGCCAGGAAGCTCAATCATGCCAGGAAAGGTAAATCCTACACAGTGCGAAGCTATCACCATGATTGCAATTCAAGTAATGGGAAATGACACAACTATTGGAATCGGTGCTTCGCAAGGAAACTTCGAATTGAATGTGTTCATGCCAGTGCTGGCGTACAACATGATTCAGTCCATCAGGTTACTGTCAGACGGAATATATTCATTTAATAAAAACTGTGCCTCTGGAATAAAGGCGAAGCGGGATAAGATGGAGAGCAATCTAAACAATTCACTTATGCTTGTGACCTGCCTAAGCCCAGTTATAGGCTACGAAAATGCAGCAGCCTGCGCCCACAAGGCATACAAGGAAGATAAAACATTAAAAGAGGCAGTATTAGAACTTGGCTTTTTAACAGATGAACAGTATGATGAAACAGTAAAACCTGAAAAAATGGTTTAAAAAAGGAGAGAATATCATGGCAGATGTATCAAAGGAATCGTTGAAACTGCACTACGACCTAAAGGGCAAATTTGAGATAAAATCAAGAGCAAAGGTAGACAGCTCAGAGGCTTTAGCCCTCGCCTACACACCAGGGGTTGCAGAGGCATGTAAGGAAATACAAAAGGATCCCGAAAAGGGTTGGGAGCTGACCAGACGCTGGAACACGGTGGCAGTTGTGACAGATGGCACGGCTATTTTAGGACTAGGAGACATTGGACCAGAAGCAGGCATGCCTGTTATGGAAGGAAAATGTGTACTATTTAAAGAATTCGGTGATGTAGATGCTATTCCACTTTGCATCCGTTCAAAAGATGTGGACACTATCGTAAATACGATATCACTTTTGGCTGGCTCTTTTGGAGGCATTAACTTAGAGGATATCGCCGCACCTCGCTGTTTTGAAATAGAAAAAAAGCTTAAGGAAAAATGTGACATTCTGGTTTTCCATGATGACCAGCATGGAACAGCAGTTGTGGTTGCAGCAGCACTTATCAATGCCATGAAGGTTACTGGCAAGAAGATGGGTGAAGCAAGAATCGTCATCAATGGCGCAGGTGCAGCTGGCTGCGCCATTGGCAGACTTTTGGTGACAATGGGATTTGGAAATGTGATTTTGTGTGACATAAATGGTATTATCTGTGAGGGTGATGAGGGCTTGAATTCTGGTCAGGAAGAAATGTCCCACATTACAAATAAAAATCACGAGCATGGCAATCTTGCAGATGCCATGAAAAATGCAGATGTGTTTATCGGAGTATCCAGAGCAGGGCTGGTTTCAAAGGAAATGGTTGCCAGCATGAACGAAGGAATCGTGTTTGCTATGGCAAATCCTGTGCCAGAAATTATGCCAGAGGATAGCAAGGCTGCAGGTGCAGCAGTAGTGGGCTCAGGACGTTCAGATTTTCCAAATCAGATTAACAATGTGCTGGTGTTCCCAGGCATATTTAGAGGAGCTTTGGATGTCAGGGCAACAGATATTAATGATGCCATGAAAGAGGCAGCTGCATATGCAATAGCTGGTCTTGTATCCGATGAAGAACTAAACCCTGAGTATATTATTCCAAAGGCATTTGACCCAAGGGTGAAGGATGCCGTGGCAAGTGCCACTGCAGAGGCAGCAAGAAAGACTGGTGTAGCCAGAATCTAATGACTTCTTGCTGACTTAACAATGAAATTGTCAGCAAGAAGTCATATCAAAATGCTGTGTGACACTTTTGTGACAGTCACTCCTATATACTATGAGTAACAAATAAATGAGTTACCTGTATGGGAGGATAAAGATATGATTTTAGTGTTTTTTGCAGCAACAGTATTATTTGGAATAGAGTTCGTAAGTCTGTATGAACTAAAAAAAGAGGCAAATGCTTTAAGACAGCAGGCACCTGTTTTGATAGAAGATACCTATCGTTACAACTTCGTAGAAGCTGATTACGAAAGGGTAGAGGCAGCCATCATCAGATTTGCAGAAGAAGTGGCATGCAACAATATGCGCGCTTCATAAAAACAAAAGAACCCAGACAAAAAGTAGAGCTAAGCCCTAAACTGGTCTTAGCTCTATTATATTATCACCGTATGTAATATCATTCTTTTTCAGAAATTCCGTGAAGTCAGGCACAGCTTCTGGCGTGAGAATGCCACCTGGCATATGGGCATCACAGCCTAATACAAATTTTGCTCCCATTTTAGAAGCTAAAGAGAAAAATCTATCACAGGGATAATTTCTGCCTGTGTAAAAGCCTAGCATATTTATTTCAAGTGGCAAGTCCATATCTATTGCTGTCTGAATCAAAGGGCGCATGTGCATCTGAAACACATCATCATTCCCCACATAATTAATAAGGTCAGGATGAGCCAGATAAGAGAAAAGCCCTGTCTCCATACCTTCTATGGTTATGTTGACATAGTCTATAAGTGCCTGCTCATCTTCTGTGGCTGCTCCAGCATAAAAGCCATCTATTTCATCTGGAACATAATGTTGTCCCTGGATGATATAGTCAAGTGGAAACTGGCGAATGTGCTTTAGCATTTTATCGAAATATTTGTGGGAGTATTCCACCTCGTATCCAATAAAGATTTGTATGTCGTCCTTATATTCCTCCCTTAGCTTTACTAGTGTGGAAGTATAGTTTTCAGCTTCAGACATGGACATTCTGATATGAGACACATAGCTGGCAGGATAAGGCTGAGGCACATGGTCTGAAAAACCTAGTATCTTAAAACCTGCTTTGATTGCGTTTTCTATGTATTCCTTTTCTGTGCCGCTGGCGTGATTGCACCTGACGGTATGTGTGTGATAATTAGCTAACATAAGTGTTGAACCTCCGAATGAAAACTATCATAACACAAAAATGTAGATTTTTGTTTTTCATCAGAAAAACGGAAATCGTATCTGACCAACTTTTAC
>CAMNPQ010000182.1 GCA_946548305.1 uncultured Pseudobutyrivibrio sp. | reverse complement strand
CCATCATCTATAGCCACTGCCTGCATGGCTTCCCCATCCTGGTTGGCGATAAGCACCTCTGCCTCATAATCAGAGGGCTCTCCCTTAAAGCTTTCATCCCCCAGCTTTAGTGCAGCCTTGTCGTCATACATTACTCCGCCAACATCCATCTGCATAAGTGGTGCAAACACTTGATTACAGAAATTCAGCACCTCATAGCGGCTTCTAAAATTCTTGTCCAAATCTATTCTAATGGAAGCATTATCTGTGCTATCTTCCATAGGATATGAGTAGAGCTTGTCTATGAAAAGCTTAGGGCTTGCCTGCCTAAATGCGTAAATCGACTGTTTTACATCACCTACTGTAAAATAATTGTTTCCTGAGCTTATGGCTGTAAGTATCTGCTCCTGCAATTCGTTGGAATCCTGGTACTCATCCACCATTATTTCTTTAAAATGCTTTGACAGCTCTATAGCTACAGGACGCTTTTCATGCTCCTTTGATGCTTCGTTTCTAAGGATTCTAAGAGCCATGTGCTCCACATCATTGAAATCAAAAAGATTACGTTTTTTCTTTTCCTCAAAAAGAGCCTTGGAATATTCTTTCGCAAAATCAAGCAAAGAAATAGCCTGCCTTTTCACATATAAAATATCCTCAAATATCTCCCCTAGACTTAGTCCATAAAAATCCTTGGATAACGTATTTACGATACCTTTGTAGGTGTCTCGAATTGCCTTCGCTCTTACTATCTCATCTTCATTGAGAACAGTACCTTTGCTACTCCATTTTGTGGAAAAGTCCACCCCTGAAATAGCATCATATTTATCTGCAAAGCTATCCTTAGAATATATACCCTTTAGCTGCCCCAGCTCGTAGGTCAAAATCTCCTTGTCCTTAGAGCTTGCCTCAAGAGGGTACAGATTTACAATCTGCTCAAGTTTTTTTATAACGCCACTAAGCTCCATATCAGTAATCTTAAGTATTTCTGATACAAGCTTTGATGATTCTAATTCTTCTACGGAATTAACATCATACAGCTTTAATGCATTATCATACCATTCATCTGACCAGGCAAAGCTTGATGCCTTGGTATGAAGTGCAAAAACCATGTCACGCAATGCATCTGTTCTGCGTCCGCTAATATATGCCCCTGCCAGGTTTTTAAATGCCTCATCATCCTCTTCAAGCTTTGCAGACAACAAGTCACTGAATATATTATTCTCCAGCATTTTCAGCTCACCTGATGAACCGATTCTAAAGGAAGGATCCATATCAATCTCATAGAAATAGTTCTTCACTACCCAGCTACAAAAGCTATCAATGGTTCTAATATGGGCATTGTGAATAAGGGTTGCCTGGCATCTGAGCCTGGCATCCCTACTGTTTTTCATAATAGCCTTGTCGATAGCCTTTCTTATCCTGTCCTTCATCTCCGCAGCAGCTGCTGTGGTGAAGGTAACCACAAGAATTCTATCTACATCCACTCCATTTTTCTCATCTAATATTTGGGATATGATTCTTTCTACCAGTACGAATGTCTTGCCGCTACCTGCGGCTGCACTTACAAGCATATTTTTGTTTCTTGTATCTCGCACCAGCATCTGTTCTTTTGTTAATGCCAATTTATTCTTCCTCTAGCTTTTCTTTCATCAACTCAACTATTTCTGAATTCTTCTTTGCCTTTTCGAAGGTACGCACATTAAAGCCTGGCTCATTTTCATTGAAATGACACACGCTCTTATAATTACAATATCTGCATGCATCAATATTACCAAGACGAGCCGGAGATGGTTCAAAATCTCCTGCTATTATATGCTTTGCCGTGTCAGCTGCTGCAAGCATGGAGTAATCTATCACAGTTTGCATTGCAGACCTTTCGATGGCGTTGGTATCTCTTTCCGATGGTTCTCCATTCCCCTTTACACCGTACGGCACAATGGATGACACCTTGCTTTGTCCCTCTAAGATACCAACAGTGGAATCGTTGGCTGCCAAATCCGCAGGGTCATTTGAAAGCAGCCCTTCCATTTTGCTAAGCTTTATTCTTTCCTCCTCAGTAGCTGCCTTTGATGAGGACAGCTCCAAGAATTTGTTTGCCATTTCATAATAGAGCATGGCTGATGGATGCACAGTGACACCTGGATATTTTTCCTTAAGCTTGTCCAGCACAACTCCCATGTATATTGGAAGCTGAAGTGATAAGCCATAAAAAGTCTCGCTTAAATCCAGCTTGTGGTCGCTTGATTTATAATCAATGATTCTAACTGCTCTATCCTCTGAAGCTGTAAGGTCTATTCTATCAACCTTGCCCTTTAGATTAGCAAGCACCTCATCTGTCTTACTATCCCTGATTTCTGTTCTAATCACTTCCTCAAAAAGCTCTGGCTCAAACTCGCCTCTGGATACCTGTGTGGTAATGATTTCCACTGTATGCCTTAAAGTATCCTTTAGTGATTCTACAATGTATTTTTGAGTTGCATCCTCTAATGTTGCCACCTTTGCCATGTGCTCAAAGGTCTGGGTGATTGCAACATCTATGTATTTTTCCCTCTCAGCCTTCGTCACTGATTTAAAGGTCTTTCCGTCAGCCTTTAGGCTGCTAGAATACCTTTCAATAGCCTCGTGACAGAAGTTTCCCATATCTATACTTGAAAGGGCAAACTCCTCCCTCTCATTAAGCTTCAATACATAGGTAAGAAAATACTTATAGCTGCACTCATTATAAAGCTCGAACTTTGATACAGAGCCTGATATAGTCTCATCAGCATTTATAGCTTCATTTACAGCAAGCATTATATCTTCTGAAAAGCTTTCCTTTGCCTGCTCATAGAATGTGGCTTTAAGCAACAGCTTCAGATTGCTTTCATCCTCTGCTTTTGCCCACTCTAACAGATTGGTTAAATCTGATATTTCCTCTTCTGTCAGGCTGTCAAAATCAAATGATGCCGCTTTATTTAATAGCACTATCAAATAATCTAATGCACTCTTTTTTGAAAGACATCTGTCTGATGCTGTAAACTCTTCTATCTCCTGTAGACTGATGCCTTTAAACATATCCTTTAAAAGCTCCATAAGGTATGATGGATTCACGCCCTTTCCTGCTCCATCCACGCGGGGGCTTGTAATATAAAGGATTTGGTTTGGCTTCGTTAGAACAATATAAAGGTAAAATCTTTGTCTAAAGGATTTTTGTCTGTCTGAGGGCGCCAATTCAAAGCCTAATGAAAGTAGCTGCTCACGCTCTAGCTGGGATAGAATACCACCGTTTTCCACTTTTTTAGGAATAGCATCATCTGATGCCCCTATACAAAACAGCACCTTTATATTGGACAATCGGGTTCTTTCTATATCCCCTAAGATAACACTGTCTGCTGTAGGTGGAATGACGCCGATAGATGCTGCTGAAAGACCTGCCTCATAAATATCCTTGAATTCATCCAATGACATTTTCTCATCTCCAAGGATTCCTACCATCTTGTCTAAAATATCCATTATGACCTGGTAGATTTGGCTATATTCCTTTGCCTTTACTGCATCCCCATTATCCTCATAAAGCTTTCCTCTTTTGCTTATTTTTTCTTCAAAGCTAAAGCTTTTGATGAATTTATACAATGCTACTGAAATATCCCTTACTGTGGATTCAGAATTTATGCTGTTGTCAAATTCCATAAATGAGCCTATAAACTTTTCTCGTAGCTCATTTACCTTCAACAGGTCTTTGTCCTCATTGAAGCTGTTAGACCGAATAGCAAAGGGATGAAAATATTTTTTCTTTCCACGTATTCCAGTTGAAATAAGATAGTTTTCCAGGTAGTCTATCTCATCCATGGATAGTTCAGTCAAGCCTGTTCGAAGAAATCTAAATACATCCTCTTTTCTAAAGTCTCTTTCGAATATATCAAACAAAGCCTCGATAGCCTCTGTCATAGGATGAAACAAAAGCTCTGTCTTGGCATCGATGAAATAAGGGATGTCGTACTCATCCCATATCCCCGAAACCAGATACCTGTAGGAATCCAGATTAGGGGCAACTACAGCAATATCCCTGTAATGCATCCCTTCTCTGATAAGATGATTTATCTGAATAGCCACATATCTCAACTCATCTCTCATGGTTCTAAGACTTACAAGCTTAATGGCATCTGCTGGGTTTGCCTCACCTGTGTATTCTTTTGCAGCTTCTCTAAAAATGTTTTTCTCCAGATGTGACAGCACCTCATTTTCACAAAGCCACCCATTGTTTGAATCAATATATGTAATAGGATTAATTATCGTATTTGCGTTTTTAGCAATTTTGTTCAGCTTGATTGCAAATTCTGATGACATCTCAAATAAGGCATCATCTGATGCCTTGTTTAGCAGTGCCTCATCATTATCCGCTGTGATTGTAACTGCCACCTCATCACAAATCCCCAGCATGTGTTCCACCAGCTGATACTGGATAGGTGTAAAGCCTGTAAATCCATCAAGCACCACAGTGGCACCATTTACTAGGGCAGAATCTGCTAGCATATCATTTAAGGTGGAAAGAATGGATTCTGTGGTTACATACTTTCCATTTATAAAATCCAAAAAAGCCTCGTACAAAACCAATAAATCCGAGGCTTTTCTTCTGAAGCTTTCCGACATAGCAGGAGAAGCAATCATCTCTTTCAATTTCTCTGGGGAAATATTATATTGAGTCATTTCAGAAATCAAAGACTTCACCTGAACAATGTAGCTAATCTTTGTAATATTTCGACTTAGAGTTTTGATATCCTTTAAATGACTATCAATCAGCTTTCTGATGACAAGAGACTTTCCTGTGTCGTCCAGGATAGAGTTTACCCCGGCAGAAAGCTCTTCGAATACACGATAAGCTAAACGATTAAATGACAAAACGTCTATGTTCATGATGCATTTGTTAGGATGCATACCAACAAGTAGACGCTGTGTAGACATGGTATATTGTTCTGGCACAATTATAAGGAAATTCTTGTCCTTATTTGCCATGGATTCTTTTATTATTCTTGAATAAAGGGTAGTGGATTTACCACTACCCGAGCTACCTACTACTATTGATAAAGACATTATTACTCCCTGGTTATTGTAGTCCGCCTGTTACACTAACAATAATTATATTTCTACGCTCAGCATAGAAAGCTTCGCTTAAGAAACATAATTATTGTTAGCTAATTACGCTTGTGGGAACATGCCGCGAAGCATTGTAGCCATTGAGCCAGTTCTTGACCTTTGATATGGCTTTCCCTTTAAATACAATTCTGCCACCCCGATTTTATACAGTTCTTCCACTGGTACTTCGTATGGGTTGGCATCTAATATGGCTAAATCACAGGATTTGCCCATCTCAAGGCTTCCTCGCTCTTTTTCGTCGAACAGCGAATAAGCCCCATTGTATGTGGCCATCCTAAGTGCTTCATATACTGATACAGACTCCTTAGGATTTTTATTGTTGCATGCATCATGTATCCACATTATCGGATTAGGGTCTGATGCAGGTGCATCTGAATTGAAACAAACCTTTATACCCATATCTGTAATGCTTCTCAGTGGATTAATATGCGAGAACCTGTTTTCTGCCAGCATAACCTTTAC
>CAMNPQ010000181.1 GCA_946548305.1 uncultured Pseudobutyrivibrio sp. | reverse complement strand
ACTCCAAGCTTCCAACACCTAGCTTTGCTGCTGTTTCAGGTGTATGCTCACCATTTCTGGAAGTAACTCTTTCAAGGAAGTGGTCTCTTCCCACATCCTTTGATGCATAAACCAAATCAAGACATGCTCTGTCTATTGCAACAGGATCAAGGCTTGCAAGAATTCCTATATCCTTGAGGCATGGGTCTTCTGCCACTGCACAGCAGTCACAATCTACAGACATATTTGCCATAACATTGATGAATGCAATGTTTTTGCCAAAATGGTCTACCACTGCAGATGCAGCTTCTGCCATACTCTCTAAAAATGCATTCTGCTCAGGCAAATCTGTCCAAACCACATCCTGCTCACTGGCCTTGTTATATTTGCCAGCTGAGTGAATCTGAACCTTTCCTGCACATGAGGCACAGCCGATAGACAGCTGCTTTAGTGCTCCACCATAGCCTCCCATTGGATGTCCCTTGAAATGAGAAAGCACTAGCATAGAGTCATAGTTTAAGAAATTCTTTCCCATTATATCTGTCTTAAGATGTGTGCCGTTTTTTACCGGGATTTCTATATCCGGACCTTCTGCATCCATAAGATCCACATCAAAAAACTCGTTCCAACCGTGTCTTTTCAGTAATTTTATATGTTTATCTGTATAGTTTCTCTCACCCTCGTAGGCAGTGTTGCACTCAACAATTGTGCCATTCACATGCTCAACCATGGGCTTCCAAAAAGCAGGCTTTAAATAATTCTGATTGCCCTCTTCACCTGAGTGAACCTTTACAGCAACCTTTCCTGGCAATGTAATACCAAGCTTATCATACATTTTTACTACAGCTTCCGCTGTAACATCTTTAATAAAATAAACCTTAGATGCCATCTAACCCTCCTTTTAATATACGCTAGAATCTTACCTCATGTATAATATATTACCATTTTGACACCGTGTCAATATTTTATATGTAAATCGGTATATCACCATTATGCCTGGTCTGGGCTGTGTCCACTATTTCCATAAGGTTCAATGTCATCAATGCCCATCATATCATCCGCAGATAATTCAAAATCAAATACATCGGCATTTTCTATGATGCGGCTTTCGTTGACAGACTTTGGAAGAGGCACAATGCCATGCTGCACATCCCATCTTAGTATTATTTGAGCCACAGTCTTCCCATATTTTGAAGCCAGTTCTTCCAGTAATGGATGAGAAAGAGACTTTCCACGACCAAGAGGACTCCATGCCTCCACCAATATATCATGACTCTGGCAGTAGTCTACAGTCTCCTTCTGCAGGAATCCAGGATTAATCTCAATCTGGTTTACAGCAGGGGTGATTTCCATATCAATAATGGTTTCCAGGTGATGTGTAAGGAAATTTGATACTCCGATAGCCTTCACACGTCCTGATTTGTAAATCTCTGTCATGGCTTTCCAGGTGTCACGGTTTGTGTTTTTCCAATCATCATCAAAAGCATAGGAAGCAGGCCAATGTACTAAATACAAATCCAGATAATCCATCTGCATTTCTTCCATAGTTTTCTCAAAGGCAGCAAGTGTCTTTTCATACCCCAGCTCTGTTTTCCACACTTTGCTGGTGACGAAGATATCTTCACGGGAGGTATTGGTCTCATTCATGAAATCTTTGATAGCATTAGCTACAAACCTTTCATTTTCATAAAAAGCAGCTGTGTCAATATGACGGTATCCATTTTTCAGAGCGAGCCTTACAGAATTGTAAGCCTCACTTGGGTCTTTGATTTTATAAGTGCCATATCCAAACATAGGAATAGCTGTGCCATTATTTAAGGCTATTCTTGTAGTAAGTGATTCCATAGTCTTCTCCTTTAAAGTTTATAAGGCAATTATATTTATTTTTAAGATGAAATACAATTTGAAATGTAATAGAATGTAACTATTATTAATAACTTTAGGATGTATTGAGAGGGATTAAACATGTATATCATTGATGATGGAATTAAGCTAAATGCAAAGCTTGACATGCCAGATGACGACTCAAAAAGATGTCCGCTTTGTTTAATATTTCACGGCTTCACTGGTCACATTGAAGAAGACCATATTGTGGCAGTGGCTAGGTCCATGAATGAAATAGGGATAGCCACTTTAAGACTAGATTTATACGGACATGGTAATAGTGATGGTGAGTTTCGTGATCACACATTATATAAATGGCTAAACAACATTTTAGCTGTTGTGGATTATGCTAAGAAACTGGATTTTGTCAGTGAACTTTTTTTGTGCGGACATTCCCAGGGAGGTCTGGCTGTTACCCTGGCAGCGGCAATGGAAAGAGATGTGATCAGGGCTCTCATTCCTCTGTCACCTGCCTATTCAATTATACAAGGTGCTAAAGAAGGGGAACTTTTAGGAAAAAAATTTGATCCAGAACATATACCTGATGAGTTGATATCATGGGATGGCAGAAAGCTAAGTGGCAACTATATCAGGGTGGCTCAGTCTATAGATTTAGAAAGTGCAATAAAAAAATATAAAGGTCCAGTATTAATTGTTCATGGGGATGCCGATGAAACAGTTCCTGTTCAATTTGCTAAAGATGCAGCTAATAAATTTGAAATCTGCAGACTTGTATTGATAGAGGGTGCTGACCATTGCTATGAAAACTATTTAGAAGAGTTGGAAGATGCTGTTGCCGACTTTATGATTGCTGTAAAGTAAAAAAGTTCAAAAATTTAAACGATTTTTAGTGAACTTTGTTTGTCAATCTAGTACAATAGGAGAATAACTTCACAGATTAGAAAGGACAAAATATATGGCAATTAGAATAATAACAGATTCAGCAAGTGATATATCACAGGAGACAGCGAAAGAATGGGGAATCACGGTATTACCTATCAATGTCAGATTTGGTGATGAGGAATATTTAGATGGAGTAACCCTGTCTTCAGAAGACTTTTATCATAAATTGATTGAGACAAGTGACGTTCCAAAGACCAGCCAGATTTCACCTTATGTCTACGAACAGGAATTTGAAAAGGCTGATGAAAATGGGGATGAGCTCATATATTTTTCCATTTCATCGGCAGTTTCTGGCTGCTATCAAAGTGCAATGCTGGCAGCATCGGACTACTCTGATAATATACATATCGTTGATACACGTCAGTTTTGTATATCAGAGTATATCATAGTTCAAAGAGCCGTCATTTTAAGGGATGAGGGCAAGACCTGTGAGGAGATTCTATCTATAGTTCAAGAGGAGATGAAAAATGCTCATGTAATATCCGTTTTTGATACCTTAGAGTATTTAAAGCTAGGTGGAAGACTTTCTTCAGCAGCCGCATTTGCAGGAAATGTGCTCATGATAAAGCCTGTAATCACAATTGAAGAAGGCATTGTAAAAGTAATAGGAAAAGCCAGAGGCTCTAAAAACAGCCATAATATGCTTACAGAATTTGTGCAAAAATCCGGTGGAATTGATTTTGAAAAGCCAATATGTCTGGCATACACAGGCTTTTCAAAAGAGGTGCTGACCAAATATGTAGAGGACTCAAAAATACTCTATGAAGGAAATGAAGACAAACTGCAGTATGCAGTTGTAGGTGCCACCATTGGAACCTATGCAGGTCCAGGGGCTATAGCACTTGCCTATTTTTCGAAATAATGAAGCATCTATATAAATATATAGGGCTTTGGGTCAATCCCAAAGCCCTATTAATTTATCTTGACTAAAGCTGTATAACCTCTGGTGCATCAGTGAATGAGCTAAAGGTTGCAGTTGCATTCTTAAAATAAAGAACCTCTGTATTGTCATCATCTGCAGAATACATATTTTGAAGTGATGTATATGCTTCAAGCATAGATACCTTTGCCTCTCTTCTATCATCAGAAACAAGCTCACCTGCTACTCTAAGCCACTTGCCATCCTTAAAAACACAAATCTCTGCCTTTGGATTAGCGTGAAGCTGCTTTGACACATCCTTTGACTTTCCAGTCTGTATATATAGCTTTCCCTCAAAGATATGTGCTGTACCAAATGGTCTAACCCTTGGCTGATCACCATCAACTGTTGCTAGGTAATATGTACCTGCATCCTTTAGAAATTGAACTACTCTTTCCATAATTTACACCTCCAATTTTCGTTGATAACTAAAAATATAATAATCCAATTTTTAATATTATGCAACTAAATTGTATGCTCCTTAAATTGGTATTTCTTTCTTTGCTTTCACCTTTACTTTAGCGCGCTAAACCGATAGAATAAATAGTAAGATTTCTATGTTTCTTCAGAAAAAGGGGAACCTTATATTTTTAAAATAGGGAGGTAAATATGAAACTTGTAAAAGCTTATAACAGCATCAGCCTTATTGTGCGCATCATCTGTGGACTTGTAATAGGTTCCATATTAGGATTACTCTTTAATGACCTTGGAATCATTAGTCTTTTGGGGCAGATTTTTGTTGGTGCTCTCAAGGCAATAGCTCCTGTACTTGTATTTGTTCTAGTTGTTTCAGCACTTGCTCAGGGTAATGACAAATTAGATCGCAGGTTTATAACAGTAATTGCCTTGTACATGACTAGTACATTTTTAGCATCTGTAGTAGGGGTAATAGGCAGCTTTCTATTCCCACAGACAATCATGCTAAGCACTGCCGCTGAGGCTGACGTAATTCCAACTGGCGTAGGTGAAGTTCTCTCAAACCTGCTCATCAATATGGTAGCCAATCCAGTTGGCGCACTTGTGGAAGGCAGATATATTGGTATACTTTTCTGGGCAATTATGTTTGGTCTAGCTGCAAAACGTATTGCTGGAGATGCCTCAAAAAAGATGCTGGAAGATATTTCTAATATAGTATCCACAATTGTAAGATGGATTATAAATATGGCTCCATTTGGAATCATGGGACTTGTTTATGAAAATGTTTCTACAAACGGACTTACCATATTTACAGACTATGGTAAACTTCTAGCCCTTCTTGTAGGTTGTATGCTTACCGTAGCCCTAGTTGTCGATCCCCTTCTTGCAGCGATTGTGCTGAAGACGAATCCATATCCACTTGTACTCCGATGCCTAAAAGAGTCTGGTGTGACTGCATTTTTCACCAGAAGCTCTGCAGCAAACATTCCTGTAAATATGGAGCTTTGTAAAAAGCTTGGCATGGATAAAGAGATGTACGCTGTGTCTATTCCATTAGGTGCTACTATCAATATGGATGGAGCAGCCATCACAATTGCAGTGATGTCAATAGCTGCTGCTAACACAGTGGGCATTCACGTAAGCATAATAACAGCCTTAATTCTTGCTTTCATTGCTACTCTCGCAGCATGTGGAGCATCTGGAGTTGCTGGTGGTTCACTCCTTCTGATTCCAATGGCTTGTTCATTATTTGGGGTAAATGCTGATGTTGCCATGCAAGTAGTTGCAGTTGGTTTTATTATCGGTGTTGTGCAGGATTCGGTTGAGACCGCATTGAATTCATCAGGTGATGTAATGTTTGCCGCTACTGCTGAATACTCGCAGTGGAAACGAGAAGGTAAATCTCTTCCTACTTTCCTGGGCGGAAACACAAAAGTAGATATCTAAAAAAATGAGCGTCAAAGTATCAGCAA
>CAMNPQ010000180.1 GCA_946548305.1 uncultured Pseudobutyrivibrio sp. | reverse complement strand
CGCTGTTACCAGCGGTACGGTGGTCTCTTACACCGCCTTTCCACCCTTACTCATATTGCTATGAGCGGTACGTTTCTGTTGCACTATCCTTGGAGTTACCTCCACCAGCCGTTAGCTGGCATCCTTGCCCTGTGAAGCCCGGACTTTCCTCTCCCCTACCATTACAGTAAGGCAGCGACTACTCATCTAGCCCAAAATTTACTTGTTCTAAATCCCCTAAGAAGTGGGAAGGCAATTCGCATGGCTGTTCATCCTTGTTTTCTAAAGAATTTAAAAACAACTATATTTAGAGTATACAACTTCCCCCTATAAATTCTCTTATCAAAGAATTATTAGGGATTACATCTGGTGCCATAGGCAGGAAATAATCAAGCAGTTTAATTAATCGTTTTGCCTCGTTGTACATCGGATGGTCTGGTTCAATGGCATACAGCAGTGGATCAACATATAGCTTTAGCACAGCCATTTCATAAATCAAAGCTGTATTAAACAGATAATCTGCCTGCTCCTGGAATGGGAAAATGTATTTTTCCTCTCCTCTTCTTACGGAATCCCACATACCTATGGTCTCTGCTGCTGAAGTGGCTCTTGTTCTTGCATCTCGCACAATCCTCCTGATAAGTCTTCCATCTGTGGTAGATAGAGGATTGTGTTCATCTATGGATAGCTGAGTTAATGCAGAAAGATAAATTTTATATTTACTTTCCTGCGGCAAAGCTGAACTCATTCTATCGTTTAGTCCATGTATACCTTCGATTACCAGAATATCGTTATTTCCCAGCTGCATGTAGTGGTCATTGTACTCTCGCTTTCCAATTTTAAAATTGAAATTCGGAAGCAATACACGCTCCCCTTTCAGAAGCTTCACCATGCATTCATTGAAATAATCTATATCCAAGCCTTCGATTGATTCAAAATCCTTTTCACCGTATTCATCTATAGGCATTTGATCCCTGTTTAAATAAAAATCGTCAAGAGGCACTGGATGTGGGTTGCATCCTAATGCTCTGAGCTGAGCTGACAATTTATGGGAAAATGTAGTCTTTCCAGAGGAAGACGGACCTGCCATCATTATAAATTTAATGTCTTTTCTAGCAGCTATGGAACGGGCTAATTCTCCAATATTTCGTTCCATGATAGCTTCCTGGGAAAGTACTATATCTTTTATTCTTCCATTTGCAATAGCTTCATTCAATGCTCCGACAGTGGGAACACCCATAGTTCTGCCAAATTCAGATGAAGCCTGCTGCACAGAAAACAGCTTCATTGGGCGGGTAAATTCTGCTACCTCTTTTGTGTTTCCAGTGAGTTTGTTTCCGTTAGGATACATTAGCATAAATCCGTTTTCGAATTTAAGCAAATCAAAATATTCAAGATATTTGGTGGATGGCACCATGTATCCATAAAAATAATCTATGCAGCCGTCTAAATCATAGACATTTATATTTGAGCTGGTACGATATTTTAAAAGCTGTTCCTTATCCTTCATGTTGAAGCTATGGAACATTTCCTTGGCTTGTCTGGTTTTAATAGAATATTTTTTTAGAGGAATATCCTGCTTGACCAGTGTCAGCATTACATTTTTAAGCTCCTCTAATTTTTCTTCGGTGATTTCCCCTACTCCCTCAATAGTACAGAAATCTCCCTGTCCCAGGGAATGCTCAACTCTAAGATAAGGATTTGCTGGAAGAGGATAAACATCCATCATTGCTCTTTGAAGTAAAAATACAACACTGCGTCTGTATGCACGTCTTCCATCCTTATCTGCTGTAGTCAAAAATTCAAGCTGTCCCACACCAGAAACTGACTTGTGCAATTCCGCAAGAGTGCCTTTAAATTTAGCCAGCACTATGTCATCCCGGTATTCAGGCTGATGGATTGCTGCTATATCTACCAGCTTTGTACCATCTTCATAGTTTTCTTCTTTTCCGTTGATAATAACTTTTGCCATGATTATTCCTCCAGTCTGGTTCTAAGATTTGAAATAAGCTCTAGCTCCTTTGAAATCTCATTTTTCCTTAGCTGTATAGGGGAATCTTTTCCTTCACTTTTATCGCTGATGCTATTTAGCCTGTCCATTATAGCAAGATACTCTGACTGTTTTTTCTCAAGTAAATCCATTAAAAGCTTTGGTCGTTTTTTAATTATAACTGGTCCATACTCCAGGTCTGTTTCGCTACAAGCTGTAGGATTTCCGCTGGAATAGCAAAACTTTATAATGGGATAAATCTTGCCCTCCTCTGAGCAAAGCTCCTCATCTAAAAACAGCATGTCATTTTCCACAAGAAACCTTCTGACAACTGCATACTCAGACTGAGGCTCAATGATAACAGCATTTGCTTTTTTGACCACATCAATACCTGCGGCTAAAATTCTTGCGATAAGCGCGCCACCCATACCACAAATACATATGACATCAGCCTCAGACTCATTTAGCTTCATCAAGCCATCAGACAATCTAAAATCCACCTGTGAAGCCAAGTGTGCCGCCTCTACATTTGTCTTTGCCGCCTCAAGAGGTCCTTTGTTAATATCCATAGCAATGGCTTTTACAGCTTTTTTCCCCTGGAGCAATGCTATAGACAAATATCCGTGGTCACAGCCTACATCGCAAACCACATCGCAATCAGGCACCATGTCATATATAATTTGTAATCTTGGAGATAATTTTATCATTTATTTATGTAAATTCTTTGTATTGCCTATTATTATTGATCCAAATAGTCTTTTAGCTTTCTGCTTCGGCTTGGATGACGAAGCTTTCTAAGCGCCTTTGCCTCAATTTGACGGATACGCTCACGGGTAACGTTGAACTCTTTACCTACCTCTTCAAGGGTACGAGCCTTGCCATCCTCAAGACCAAATCTGAGAATAAGCACACGCTGCTCACGCTCAGTAAGGGTATCAAGCACTTCATGCAGCTGCTCTTTTAGCAATGTAAAGGTAGCTGCCTCAGCAGGAACCGGCACATTCTCATCTGGAAGAAAATCTCCCAAATGGCTGTCCTCCTCCTCACCAATAGGTGTCTCAAGAGAAACCGGCTCCTGTGAAATCTTTAGTATTTCATGAACTCTATCTACTGTAATGCCCATAGCTTCAGCGATTTCCTCTGGAGTGGGTTCACGTCCGAACTCCTGAAGTAACTGTCTAGAAACTCTTATGAGCTTGTTGATAGTTTCTACCATGTGTACAGGAATACGTATTGTACGAGCCTGGTCTGCAATAGCTCTAGTGATAGCCTGACGAATCCACCAGGTAGCATAGGTAGAGAATTTATAACCCTTGTGATAATCGAATTTTTCTACAGCCTTCATCAGACCAAGATTACCTTCCTGAATCAAATCAAGGAATAGCATTCCACGTCCTACGTAGCGTTTTGCAATGGAAACTACAAGTCTAAGGTTTGCCTCAGCAAGCTTGTTTTTAGCCTCCTGGTCTCCGTTTTCCATGCGCTTTGCCAGTTCTACCTCTTCTTCAGCAGAAAGCAGTGAGACCTTTCCTATCTCTTTAAGATACATTCTAACAGGGTCTTCAATGCTGACTGAATCAGGAACAGACATATCTATGTCTTCTATATCCTCATCATCACTGGCTAAAAGCAATGCATCAGATGGACCTGATGAGAAGTTTACATCAATGCCTTTTTTATCCAGATAGGTAAGGATGCGTTCCATCTGCTTTGCATCAATTTTGTAATCCTTTAAGAATTCTGAGATTTCGTAATCTTCAATGATGCTCTTTTGAGCCTTTGCAATTTTAACAAGCTCAGTCACCTTTGAGTCAAGCTCATCATTGCCGAAGGAATCCACATCCTCATCATCTTCGTCATCATCCACATCAATCGATGTCTTGGCACCTACAGATGCTAAGAATTCATCCACATCCTCATCATCTTCTGTCTCATCTATGTTGTCAAAATCATGCTCATTGAATTCCAGGTCTTCGGCAGAAATCTCTTCGATATCGCCAAAATCCACATCCTTGTCATCAGCTTCAACGTCTTCTACATCATCAGCATCATCATTGAATTCATCTTCTGCCTCTGCTAAAAACGCATCTGCTGCTGCCTTCAAATCTCCGCTTTCAATTAACTCGTCAACCTTCTTTTTTGCCATTTTATTTCCTTTCTATATTGAAATCTCTGTGCGCTCTAAACGCTGTAGTTTTCTTTTTTCCTCCAGAAGAACACTCAGGCTTACACCTGTTTTTTCTGCATTCTCCAGGGAGTTCTTTTTTATTCTAACTAAAGTTTCCTTTAGTGCTTTACTTAAATCTGTATTTGTGGTGAGTTCACCTACAGTGGTATCAAACAGGGCTGCAACTGTTTTTCGGTCTTCATCTTCCATAAACATATCCACGATTCTGGCTGTGTCAACTGTTTTGCCTTCGTTTAGGCTATTAAAGACCTCAACCGCCACCTTTTTATATACGCCCTCTTCAAAATCATCAGCACTCACATGACTCTTGATTTTGCTAAAAACATCAGGCTGTTCCACCAGCCAGGTAAGAAGCAACCTTTGAGACATTTTCATGCCGTCATCATTTGTTTTCTTTTTGGCAGCTGCTCTTTCGTCCGCTTTTTCATTATTCCGGCTTGAAAGACCAGACTGTCCCAACTCTATAATATATTTTGAAAGGGCATCCTTTGGTATGTTAAACCTGGCTGCTACAGCCTCCGTATAGTTTTCCCTTTCAAGCTGAGTAGAAAATTCCACAACTATCCGCCTGGCCACTTCCTTTTGAAAGTCTGACCTTTTTTCCGGATCTGTAAGGTCATAGGTGCCTTCTAGCATTCTAATCTGATAGATAAAGCTGTTTTCAGCATTTTGAATGCGCTTTTCATATTCATCAGCCCCCAAGGCTTTTATAAACTCATCAGGATCCTTGTATGGTGACATGTTGATAACCTTGCAAGAAATGCCTGCAGTTTTTAATATCGGAATTGCTCTAAGAGCAGCCTTCTGACCAGCACCATCAGAATCGTAGCTGAGATATACATCTTTTACATAGCGTTTCAGCATACCGGCGTGACCTTCTGTAAGGGCCGTTCCCAGTGATGCCACTGCATTGTCAAAGCCTGCCTGATGCAGTGCTATAACATCCATATAGCCCTCACACAAAATGAACTGCTCCCGCTTGGTTTTTCTGGCAAGATACAATCCAAACAATGTCTTTGATTTATTGAAAATCTCTGTTTCAGGAGAGTTTAGGTATTTAGGCTCTCCATCACCCATGACACGTCCACCAAAGGCGATAACCTTGCCTCCTGCGTCTGCAATAGGAAACATTGCTCTATTCCAAAACTTGTCGTGAGCACCGCGTCTTTCGTCAAAGGTAATGAGACCGCTATCCTTTAATATATCGTCTTCATAGCCCTTGCTTTTCAAATATTTGTACAGGGAATCTGAATATTTGCTGGTGCAACCTAAGCCAAATTTTTGGAGGGTCTCATGGGACAGCTCACGCTTGGTGAAATAATTCATCGCCTGGGCTCCCTCGTTAGAACGAAGTACCTTGAAATAAAAGGCTGCTGCATCTTTATTTATTTCAAAAAGCCTGCTTCTTCTGTCTGATTTAGCTCTCTCCTGAGGTGTCATTTCTCTTTCTGGAATAGTCACCCCACATCTGTGAGCCATTTCCGTAACCGCCTCC
>CAMNPQ010000179.1 GCA_946548305.1 uncultured Pseudobutyrivibrio sp. | reverse complement strand
AAATAAGAAGGGATGCCTTATTGCAACAGAGGATGGTGCAACAACAAAGGCTGGTGTTTACGCTGGTGGTGATGCAGTAACAGGTGCTGCAACAGTTATTCTTGCCATGGGTGCTGGAAAGACAGCAGCAGCAGCTATTGATGAATATTTTAAAAATAAATAAAAAAATGGGACTCGATTAATCGAGTCCTTATTTTTGCAATAAGAAAGGGACTCGGAAAACCGAGTCCCTGTTGTCTTTTAAGGATTAACAGTTCTTATTAGAACTGTCCGAAAGCATACTTGAAAAATGAAACTGGCTCTTTGCCTTCAACCTTCTGCTTTCTGCAATACTTCTCATAATCTGAATAAACACTGTACATCTGGAATGATACTTCTTCGAACATTCTAATTACCTCCTAACTCTCTTCTTTTTCTTTACATGGATTATAATAAACCCTAAACTATACTTTGTCAACAAAAACTTTGTTAAGAAATTGTGAAATATGCATAAACGGTTTTTAATTGAGTTAGTTTCCATAGAGTGATACAATTTATATACAGGAAACTAATTACACAATATATAGTTTTAGGAGCGTATTTATGAACGAAAGAATATTAGAAGGAGCTTTAAAAGTATTTAGAGAAAAAGGTCCTAAATTCACCATGGATGATATTGCTTCAGAGATGAAGATGAGTAAAAAGACAATCTACACTATATTCTCTGATAAAAATGAGCTGATGTGTGAAATGATGGACTATGCTTTTGATTTGATTAAAGCGGCTGAGGATAAAATATATAACAATCCAAGTCTTAGTACTATAGAGCGAATAAGAGGAATACTTTCAGTTTTGCCTGAATCATATTATGGATTTGATTTTTCTGCCATGAATCAATTAGCTGTTAAGTACCCCATGGCATATGAAAAAATGAAAGACAGGTTAGACAGTGATTGGGAAAAGACAATCGATTTGTTGAAAAAAGGTATAAGTGAGGGTGAAATTCGTCCTATAAATACAGAAATATTTAAATTAATGTACGAAGGATGTGTAGAAAAACTATTAATCGGAGATTTCCTCAAAAAATCTGAAACGGAATACCCAAAAGCATTGTCAGAAGTAGTGGATGTTATGGTTGATGGAATTATTGTAAAGGGAAAATAAATGGCACAGAAAATATATTTAGATAGAAAATGGAGATTCAATGAAAAATTTGATGAGCAAATGATTGAGTTTCCTATGAGCAGCAGTCAGCTTGTAAATATTCCTCACACAGTGAAAGAAACACCGTTTTCTTATTTTGATGAAAGTATTTATCAGATGGTTAGTGCATATCAAAAAAGTATTTTTGCACCAGCTCAGTGGTCAGATAAGGAAGTGTTCCTTACATTTGAAGGTGTGGGACATGCCTGTGATGTGTATGTGAATGGTAAACACGCCAAACATCATCAATGTGGATATACTGCTTTTACCATAAATGTCTCTACACTTTTAAAGTATGGGGAAGAAAATCTCATAACTGTTAGAGTAGATTCCAGGGAAAGTTTAAATCAGCCGCCATTTGGATATGTTATTGATTACATGACCTTTGGCGGTATATACAGAGATGTTTATTTTGAAATAAAAGAAAAAACTCATTTCAAGGATGTATTCTTGCAACCAGCTTTACTAGAGCGCATATCCACCAGCAAGAGAACATCAAAGCAGATAAAAATGATGAAAGTGCAGGGAACACTAAAAACCCAGTGCATTCTTACGGAAAATATTTATGAGCAGGCTGTTGGAGAACGCGTATTTATAAGACAGTATCTTGGAGACGATTTGATTATTTCCCAACCTGTTAGTGGATTGGAAAAGGCAGATGGAGAATGTGAGCTTACTATAAAATCAGCTCCCGCCACTGTGAAATTGTGGGATATTGAAAATCCTCATTTATATAATGTAAAAACACAGCTGATTATCGATGATGAGGTTGTGGACGAACATGAGGCCACCATAGGATTTAGGAGCAGTGAGTTTAGGAAAAATGGTTACTATCTAAATGGAAGAAAGATAAAGCTAAGAGGTCTAAACCGGCATCAATCATATCCTTATGTGGGATATGCAATGCCAGAGTCGATGCAGCGAATGGATGCAAAGATTTTAAAAGAAGAGCTGGCGTTGAATGCAGTTAGAACGTCACACTATCCTCAGTCTCAATATTTTATAGATGAATGTGACAAGCTGGGACTATTAGTTTTTACGGAAATTCCTGGTTGGCAGCATATAGGTGATGACACTTGGAAGAGCATAGCTATAGAAAATACCAAGGATATGATTATCCAGTATAGAAATCATCCGTCTGTTATTTTGTGGGGAGTGCGTATAAATGAATCTGCGGATGATGATGATTTTTATAGACAGACAAATGAGGTGGCGCATAAATATGACCCAACCAGACCTACCGGTGGCGTAAGAGCTCATGCGAAAAGCTCATTGCTTGAGGATGTGTATACCTATAATGATTTTATGCATTCTGGTCAAAATAAAGGCTGCTCGAAGAAAAGCGATATTACATCAGATGAGGAAAAGCCATATCTGGTAAGTGAATATAATGGGCATATGTATCCGACGAAACCGTATGATACAGAAGAACATAGACAAGAGCACGCAATCAGGCATGCTAATGTGTTGAATGCAATTGCAGGTGAAACGGATATTGCAGGCTCCTTTGGTTGGTGTATGTTTGATTATAACACTCACAAGGATTTTGGCTCTGGAGATAGAATCTGTTATCACGGGGTTATGGATATGTTTAGAAATCCAAAGCTGGCAGCATCTGTTTATGAGGCGTATTCCAATACGGAAAATGTCCTGGAAATAACTACCAGCTTTGATATTGGCGAGCATCCAGCATGTAATAGAGGAAAATCTTATATTATTACCAATGCTGATTCAGTAAAGATGTATAAAAATGATTCCTTCATAAAAGAGTATTTTCCGGCAAACTCGTCTTTTGAAAATTTAAAACGAGGGCCAATATTAATAGACGATTTTGTGGGAGATGCCATAGAAGAGGATGGAGCATATTCAAAGAAGCAGGCAAAGCTTATAAAGGATGCATTAAACAAAGTGACTCTTGAGGGCTTCAAGGTAACTCCATCTCTTGCGATGCTGGCACTTAGGCTTATAGTGTTTCACAGAATGAAGCCTAGTCAGGCAGTGGGAATATACAATAAGTTTATTGGAGACTGGGGTGGTGAATCCAGAGAATACAAATTTGAGGCTATAAAGGATGGAAAAGTTGTAAAGACCATAAAGAAAGCACCAGTCACCAGTGCTCATATTCAGACAAAAGTAAGTCATACACTTTTGACTGAGTTACATACTTATGATGTGACAGCGGTGAGAATAAAAATAGTTGATCAAAATGATAATCAGATGTATTTCTTCAATAGACCTATAAGTTTTGAATTAGATGGTCCTTTTGAAATAATCGGACCTACTACAGTGTCACCGAATGGTGGTGCAACAGGGGTATATATCAAATCTATTGGGGAAGATGGAGATGGAAAGCTTACAATAAAATGTGATGGATTAGAATCAGTGCAAATTGGGCTTTCTGTTGAATGTCTGGTTTAAAAGTCTGGAGGGAAGTATAAAGTGGAAGATAAGAGTAAAGTAATTTTTGGAAATGTAATTTCAGACAAGGATTATAGGAAGGCGTGCAAAACCAAGGAGAAAAACATCAGAAAATATGGGGATGATTCCAACGTGGATTACAATATAGTAATCTCAAAAAATGACCATATAGGAGATTCACTTGGGGTATATGATGTTCTTTTAAAAGACGGGGAAAGCACAGAAAAATTTGATGAAAACAAGGGTGTCATTGTAGGAAATATTCGCATGGGTTTTGGACATTATCGTATTTCAATGGCGATGGCGTCAGCTGCAAAATCCATGGGATACACTCCCTATTGGATGGATTTGAATGGATATCCTCAAACAACCTGTACAAAGGTCATCAGTGCTCAGAATGAGCTATACTCACTGGGGTCACGACTTTCGAAAAACAAATTATTCAATAAACTGGTGTGGGAGCCAATGAATTACGAAGGCTTCAGAAAGCTGTCATACAATGCTTCTGACCAAAAGAATGCAGAGCTGATGGCTACTGTATATAAAAATGTGCCAAAGGACATTCCAGTGATTGGAACCCACGCATGGCCGGCACAGGCAGCTGTTCATGCCGGGATGAAATACGTGGTAAATGCAATTCCAGACAATTGGCCTATGGCTCTGCATTTTGCTGAGGGAGCAGTACATGCCATCCAATGCAAAAATGCATATATGGGCTATCGCATATGTAATGGAATGGATAAAGATAAGGTGTGTAAGCCTATGCCAAATGATGATTTGGTATATGTAGGTCATTATATTGACCATGAGCTTGTAGCTAATATAGAGGCAGACTGTCAGGCACGCATAGATAGAAAGAAACAGGGTAAGCCTATGAGATTCTTGCTGACCATTGGTGGAGCAGGAGCACAAAAGGAAATATTTGCAGCTATAATCAAATATCTATTGCCTGAAATAAAGAATGAAAAAGCAGCCTTATATGTGAATGTAGGAGATTATAAAAACGTTTGGAATGATTTGTTAAGTGAGATTCCAGAGATGAAGGAATTTGTTACGGAACATTTTAATAACTTTGATGAGGTTACAAAGTTTGCTGAGGGTGCTAACACTAGTGAAGTTACAGGAATACATGGATTTTACCATGAGAATATTTTTGAGGCTGTTTACTGCACAAACCTTTTGATGAGAAGCTGTGATGTGCTGGTTACAAAACCATCTGAGCTTGCATTTTACCCTGTACCAAAGCTTTTTATCAAACGTGTTGGCAAGCATGAAATGTGGGGTGCAATTCATTCAGCAGAAATGGGAGATGGTACTTTGGAATGCAGGGACATTCCGCATACACTTCAGATGATAGAGATATTTATGAAGGATGAAAAGCTACTTACAGAAATGTGTGAGAGTATAAAGCTGAATAAAACAATCGGGCTCTACGACGGAGCATATAAAGTGGTAGAGCTTGCAATGGGTTTAAAAGGGGGAAATAAATAATGGAAGAGAAAATGAAGCTTTCAGGAGCAGCAAAGGTATCATATGGACTTGGAGCCGTGGGTAAGGACATGGTATATATGTTGTCTGCATCATATGTCCTTTACTATTTTCAGGATATTTTGGGAGTTAGTGCAGCGGCAATGGGGGTTATTTTAATGATTGCCCGTGTGTTTGATGCTTTCAACGATCCTATAATGGGAGCTATAGTAGCAAAGACAAAAACCAGATGGGGCAAGTTCAGACCCTGGCTGTTAATTGGTACAGTGACAAATGCAATTATTCTATATCTTATGTTTTCTGCTCCACCAGCTTTAAGCGGAAGCGGATTGGTTGCTTATGCTGCTATAACATACATTTTATGGGGAGTCACATACACAATGATGGACATTCCATATTGGTCTATGATACCTGCCTTCACAGAGGGTGGCAAGGAACGAGAAAATCTGACCACTCTGGCTCGTTCATGTGCAGGCGTTGGTTCAGCCGTAATCACCATAATCACTGTTATGTCAGTATCTGCCCTTGGTCACATGTTTGGTGGGGATGGCATTACTGATAGAGAAGT
>CAMNPQ010000178.1 GCA_946548305.1 uncultured Pseudobutyrivibrio sp. | reverse complement strand
AAAAGCTTTCTTTTGATGCATGGTTTACAGAACATAAAAAAGAATACGAAAAGGAAGAGCGAAAGAGTCTGAAGGCAAAGGAACATGCGGCAGAAAAAAAGATATTCCTGGCATGTCTTATTTTTAACTTAGGCATTCTTGCGGTGACTAAATACACAAATTTTACCATTGCAAATATCAATTCCATTTTAAGTACCTTTGGCAGGGCCGATGGCATTTCATTTGTTGATTTGGTTATACCAATGGGTATTTCATTTTATACCTTTCAGTCTATGGGTTATTTGATTGATGTGTACAATGGTAAATTTGAGGCTCAGAAAAATATTTTCAAGTTTGCGTTGTTTGTGTCATTTTTCCCTCAGCTTGTTCAAGGTCCAATCAGCAGGTATGCTGATTTAAGTGCCACTTTGTATGAGGAACACAGATTTAATTGGAAAACAGTTAGCTTTGGATTAGAGCGTATTCTTCTTGGTTTCTTTAAAAAGCTTGTTATTGCAGATAGAATTTTGGTGGCCGTTCAGGCTATTATTGCAGACACTGATACCTACTATGGTCTGTATGCCTTTATTGGGGCGATGTTTTATGCTCTTGAATTGTATGCTGATTTTACTGGTGGTATTGATATCACAATCGGTGTGGCAGAAACCATGGGCATAAAGGTGACAGAAAACTTTATTCGCCCATACTTTTCTAAAAACATCAAGGAATACTGGAACAGATGGCATATCACTATGGGAACATGGTTTACGGACTATATTTTCTATCCAATCAGTGCCAGCCAGTTTATGATGAAGCTCTCAAAGAAATCAAGGGCACTTTTAGGCAACAACTTAGGAAAGCGAGTACCAGTTTATTTATCCAGCTTTATTGTGTGGTTTACTACAGGTATATGGCATGGTGCCAGCTGGAATTTTATAGTATGGGGTCTTGGCAACTTTGTGGTTATAATGATTTCTCAGGAGCTGGAACCATTTTACAGATGGTTTCATTCAAAGGTGTCTGTGGCAGGAACTTTTGGCTGGAAGCTATTCCAGGTAGTTCGAACAGTTCTTATTATGTCTAGCCTTAGAATGTTTGACTGCTATCGGGATGTTCCACTTACATTCAAAATGTTTGGCAGCATATTTACAAAATCAAGTCTAAGCCAGATAAATCCAGATGCATTTTTAGCTTTAGGACTCACAGGCTTTGACTACGGAGTTGTATTCGTAGGTATGCTTATACTGGTGGCAATCAGTTTGATAGGAAGGGATGGCAGTGTAAGGGAAAAAATCTCTTGTCTTGCAGCACCAGCCAGATTTGTTATCTGGTATGGACTTTTCATGGCAACCCTTATTTTTGGAGCCTACGGCATTGGCTATTCTGCCAGCCAGTTTATCTATAATCAGTTTTAGTTGGAGAATAAAATGAAGAAGATTTTAGCAATAGTACTTGCTATCTTAATTATCGTATCAGGGCTGTTTGTGGCAACCAAACTGCTTGAGCCTAAATACATGTCGGGCATCTTAGAGGGTGCCATGATACAGGAGTACTATGATGACCCAACAGATCATAACGTGGTATTCATAGGAGACTGTGAGTTATATGAAAACATATCTCCTGTATATCTTTGGGAAAACTATGGAATAAATTCTTATATCAGAGGCAGTGCCCAGCAATTGATATGGCAATCTTACTATTTAGCAGAAGAGACTATAAAGCTGGAAAAGCCAGATATAATTGTCTTTAATGTGTTGTCCATGAAATACAATGAGCCTCAAAATGAAGCGTACAATAGAATGACATTGGATGGAATGAAATGGTCAAAAAGCAAGCTGGATTCTATCGAAGCATCCATGACAGAAGAGGAGCATTTGATTGAATATATGTTTCCATTGCTTCGCTATCATTCCAGATGGAGCGATTTAAATAAAGAGGATTTTGAATATTTGTTTAAAAGAGACAAGGTATCCTTCAATGGCTATTATATGCGAGTGGATGTAAAGGAGGCTGTGGATGTTCCAGAAGGTCGTCCTTTGGCAGACTATCAGTTTGGAGACAATGCCTACTATTATTTGGACAAGCTTACAAAGCTGTGTAAGGAAAATGATGTGGAGCTACTTCTTGTTAAAGCTCCTACACTTTATCCTTATTGGTACGACCAGTGGGATGACCAGATTTCAGAGTATGCCAGTGCTAATGATTTGACATATATCAATTTCCTTGATGCACAAGAGGAAATAGGTCTTGACTGGAGTCAGGACACCTATGACGGGGGACTGCATTTGAATCTAGCTGGAGCAGAAAAACTGTCCGCATACTTTGGAAAAATATTATCTGAAGATTTTGGTGTGCCAGACAGAAGAAGTGAATCACAACTCAATGAGTATTGGGATTCTGTCATAATGCGCTTTGAAGCAGAAAAAAACAGGCAAGAAACAAACTTAAAGCTTTACGGCAGCGTTCATGAGCCTTAAATTTTTCACATGACAATTGACTGATATGGTGTTATAATTGTTATACAAATCGAGTTTTTATGTATGAATATAACGAAAGATTGAGGTGGGTTATGAGAATTCAATCTAGTTTAAACACTGCAAATTATCAGAATCATATTAAGGCAACAGAAGAACAGCAAAAGAAATCAGCAAAAGAGCTTTCCAGTGGAAAAAAAGTTAATAGTGCTGCAGATGACGCAGCAGTAATGGCTATCAGCCAGCAGATTGCAAAGGAGGCAAAAAGCCTGACAGCAGGAAGCAACAATATTTCCTATGGAATCGATGCTGCAAATATTGCAGATAGCGCACTTTCCAATATATCAGATTCGCTAGGGGATATAGAACAAAACACTGTTAGAGCCATGAATGGTCTTTATTCTGACAGTGACAGAGCTATCCTTCAGGAGGCAAATGAGCAGTCAGTTGCAACTATTAATCAGACAATAAATGGTGCTAGTTACAATGGCAAAAATCTTTTGGATGGCACTACAGGTGACATAAATATTTACACAGGTCAGACAAGTGCCACCATAACAGAAGCAGATGCTAAGTCTGCTGTGGCAAACCTGGAGAATTTTGATGTGACAGGCAATCCAGACCAAATTTCAACTGATGCTTTGGATTCCACATATTCAAATATATCTTCTATGCGAAGCCAAATCGGTGCTGAGACTAATGGACTTTCAGCTGCATATGACGCAAATAATAACACAGCTGAAAATCTTACAGCTGCTCAGTCCAGAGCCGAAGATGCAGATTTTAATGAGTCAGTTACCAGGATGAAATCCAGTGCTGTTGTTAATCAGGCACAGAATATGGCTCTCAAAAACCAGATGGAAAGTGAAGAGAATATGGTAAACAAGCTTTTCCAAGGCTAATTATTAGACTCCATAGCCAACCAGCCAAATTAAGCTGGTTGGCTTTTTTATTACAAAAAATTAAAAATAAGTGTTGACATCTACAATTAGATTGTGTACAATTAAATCAACCTAAAAGATAGTAAACAATTTTTAGGCCTGTTATATAGTTAGTTGACAGGAGGGTTTATAAATGGAAAGATTTGATATTGCAATTATAGGTACTGGTCCAGCAGGATTAGAGGCTGCCATCACAGCAAAGGTTAGAAATAAAACTGTGTTGCTCCTTGGAAATAAAGGTTCTTCTGATAAGGTTTCAAAGGCTCACACAATCCAAAACTATTTAGGGCTTCCAAATGTTTCAGGAGAGGACATGTCAAAGGCTTTTTTGGCTCATGCCACTTCCATGGGAATTGAAATCACTGAGGATAAGGTAAACGCAGTTTATTCCATGGGAAAATATTTTGCTATTCAGTGCCATTCTGGTGATTACGAAGCAAGCTCAGTTATCGTAGCAGCTGGAATGACTACAATGAAGCCATTTCCAGGAGAGATGGAGTTTTTAGGCAGAGGCGTTAGCTATTGTGCCACATGCGATGCAGCTTTATACAAGGGAAAGACAGCTATCATCATTGCCTATAGTGCAGCTGATGAAGAGGAAGCAGAATTTTTGGCAGAACGTGCCCAAAAGGTTTACTATTTACCTCAGTATGAATATGCTGGAAATTTAGGTGGCAATATAGAAGTTACCTGCGACGTAAAGCCAGATTCTATAGCTTACACAGAAGGCAGAGCATATCTTGCTACAGATAAGGACACCTACACAGCTGATGGCATCTTTATCCTGAGAGAGCAGATTGCACCATCTCAGTTAGTTCCAGGTCTTCAGATGGATGGAAATCACATTGGGGTTGACCGCTCAATGGCTACTAATATAAAAGGTTTATTTGCATGTGGTGATATCACTGGTGCTCCATATCAGTATATCAAGGCAGCAGGTGAAGGAAATGTAGCAGCACTTTCAGCTGTTTCATATTTAAACGAGCTTAAAAAAGCCACAGAATAAGAAAAGTTAAGGGTTGATTTAAAATGAAAGGAGTTATACTATGGTAAAGAAAATTAATCAGGATGAATTTAAGACAATTGACAAGTCAGGAGTTTCAGTTTTAGATTTCAATGCTACTTGGTGTGGACCTTGCAAAATGCTTGCACCAGTTCTTGAAGAAGTATCTGAGGATTTCGCTGGAAAGGCTAATTTCTACAGCATTGATACTGATGACAATCCAGATTTAGCAAGAGAATATGGTATAATGAACATACCAGCTATCGTTGTACTAAAGGATGGCGAAAAGGTTGACATGAATGTGGGCTTTGTTCCAAAGGAAGCACTTTCTGATTTCGTATCAAAGAATTTATAATTTTGAGGTGAGTTAAATGGGCGATAAGTACGATTGCTTGAAAATTTCAAATCAATTATGTTTTCCACTGTATGCATGTTCAAAGGAAATAGTTAAAAGGTACAAACCATACCTTGACCCTATTGACCTTACATACACTCAGTACATCGCGATGATGGTAATTTGGGAAGAAAAAGAGATTACAGTTAAGGCACTTGGAGATAAGCTGTTTTTAGATTCGGGTACACTTACCCCTGTTTTAAAAAAGCTTGAGCAAAAGGGTTATGTAAAGCGAAGCAGGTCAAAGGATGACGAGAGAAATCTCATCATTACTCTTACTGATGAAGGTTTGGAATTAAAAAAGCAGGCATGTTCGATACCTGCTAAAATGGGCAAATGTGTACAGCTTTCTGAAGAAGAATCAGCCCAGCTTTATAGCTTGCTCTACAAGATTTTAGGAAGTTTTTCACAGGATGAATAATGGTCTAGTCCAACAGATTAAATAAATCCACGTTGGTTCTAGCCTGAGACATGACATCGTCTACAAAAGAGGCGGTGTCATTTTTTATTGTATCCCAATCAATTATTGTCACGTCAGATAAGTCCACATTTTCGAAGACATCACCCATATTTTTATCAGTTGATATCTTACCTTTTACATAGCCTTCAGCCAGAGTCTGCTTATTTTTGGCAACGACAATCTTAGAGACTTCCATTTTTATGCCTTCCTCAACATAGTTAAGGAGCATACCGCAGTTTAGAGTGTAAACATCACCATTTGAGGCATAATAGCTTAGGCTGTCGGAAAATGAATTGGTATATATTGTGTCTCCGTCTCTTTTTATGGTGGCGCGCACCTCTTCATTGTCAGGCAATGGAGCATACATCTCCAGAGTACTCAGGTTGTTGCCATATATGGAAATGTAGGCACCTTCTGTTTTATAGGACAAATCAAATACTAATTTCCTCGTATGATTATATTTGTCTAAAAAAACAGAACAGATGATGTCATGGTCAGGCGCATTCATTCCAAGTAATTCCCAGATAAAACCGCCCTGACC
>CAMNPQ010000177.1 GCA_946548305.1 uncultured Pseudobutyrivibrio sp. | reverse complement strand
GCGTTTCTGGCTCATAAAAAGCATATGGATTACCATACATTTCTCTTGTATTAACTTCTCTGGCAGCTTTCGCCACTTGTAGCCACTTAAGGGAATACTCATAGAAAGATAAATCTGAGCTGATAACATTAGAGAGGTTATCCCTCTTAGATATAAATTCATTTACTTTGCGTTCTAGGTCAGCAGAACTCTTTCTGGAGTAGATAGATACACGATGCTTTAATCCAGCCTCTGTATATGTACCGTCCCAGATACGAGCCTCAAACTGCCCACGCTTATTTCTTTTATATTTTGCTGTAGCCATATAAAAACTCCTTTTGACATTGCTAAAAGGTTAAATAAAAAGACTCCTGAATAATCAAGAGTCTAAAATTTCGATTATTTTATCAATATCTGGAGTATAAGGATCTTTGTTGCCTTTTTCGTACTCAATCAAATAATTTTGACAGGCGGTTACAATTTCTTTTGTACTTTTATCAAGTATACCTTGTATCATAAGCATATAAGCATCCTGGTTTATTAGGTATGTATCAATGTATTTTTTGGATACTGGGAAAAGCTTTGTGTAATGTACACCGTGATGATGGTTTTTCTTAGTGTTCTTGTTAGGTGGTAAGTTCTTGTAAGTTCCTTTAGGAACATTAGGCGAAATATTTGAGCGAAGAGGAACTACAAAATCTCTTCTTTTATCTTTATATTTCAGTGAAACTAGAAGAACACAAGGCCTACCGTTTTTTGTTTGCATCAATTCTTTATCATTACACAAATCAAAGAAAGATTTCTTAACCTTTACTAATTTCATAATTACCCCTTAAATAAAAGGTGGCAGCCCTAAGACTACCACCACAAACTATTGAGCGATATTCTACGTTTGTATCCCGTCGCTCACGGAGATAATACATACTGTTGAATGATATTCTTGCCGTCATTCCCGACAAAAAGAACTAATCTTTTGTAACAAATGTTATATCATAAATTTAACGAACAATCAACGAACATTAGATTAAAATTTGTCTTTCCTATAATACATATCGGTGGAGACTCTTGATTATTTAGTTATCAAATTGCTATTTTTGACTCCTCGTAAAATAAAAAGAGCCGGGGCCCGAAGGTCACCCGACTACGTTCCAATGTTAATAAATTCACAAGAAGTTATCTTGTGAAAGTATATTATCATTAAATGTGTGTCGAGTCAACCAAATTAGTAAGAAAAAAATGTAAAATAAATGTTAATTATTTTTGACTACTCAACTCTGAGCAGTCGGTTTTTAACTTGCTGAAACTTACTGAAACTTATTGAAACTTAACACGCCAGAACACCCTTTTTACACGATAAAAGCGTGTTAGATACCCCTTTCAATGCAAAATTAGGGGTGTTTTAACGCTTAATTTAATTTGCTGGTAACTTGCTTATAATTTCTAAAAACAAAATGAATTTAACTTTTAAGCAAAATTTTGTTCAATTCATTTTCGTTAAAGCTGGAATATAGGCGTTTTAAGAAAATGAATTTAACTTATTCAATCCCTAATGTACGGCGTACCATGGCTTTTGTTAAATCATCAGCTGAGTGATAAGCATCTAACAATTGTGTATCCTCATTATTTTGCGAATTAGCAGAAATAGGCGCAAGCACATTTTTTATATAATCAATTTCTGTTAGTATTTCACTCAATTTAACACTAATGTTTTCCTCATCATTTTTTATAAACCATGTATAAGGCACATTTAAATATTCGGAAAGTGTAACAAGCTGAACTTTGCTTAATTTATGAACTCTATTATGTAATAAATCTGATAATAGGCCATTTTTAAACTCTAAATCATAACTAATTTCACTTATAGATTTAGTACATTTGCTAAATTCTTCTTTTATCCTTTTATTGTTTATAGGGATGTTCATTATATATTCTTTGTTATACTCATTTAAATCTTTGTAAGAGTCTCTACCATCATCCCAAATAGGGTCATATAAATATTTATTAGTGAGTTCGATATCGGATAAACCCTCATATCCTACTAACCATCCTGGAGTGCAACCTAACACATCAGCAACTTTCTTTACCATTGATTGCTTGAGATTATTATCCCCCGATTCCCATTTAGCAATAGTAGTTCTGTTTACGTCTAAACGTTTTGCCAATTCGTCTTGAGACCATTCTTTCTCAAGCCTCTTTTCTTTAATTCGTTCTCCTGTAATATTTAACATTTTCTGTTCTCCTAAAAAATATTTTATAAAAATGTGATTTTATGTTGACATTTTATCACACTTAGATTAATATTCATATCGTGATGATAAATCACATATAAATCACAGGAAAGGAGATAATACTAATGGCGGACTCAAAAACAAACTTAGCACTACTTGAAAGAAAAATAAAAGATAGTGGATACAAAAAAGAGTTTATAGCGGGACAGTGTGGTATCACCTATCAAGCATTCCGTAATAGGTTAAAAGGGGCGGTGGAATTTCGTACCAATGAAGTGCGTGCAATTAAAAGAGTGCTTTCACTAACGGATTTAGAAACAACAAAAATTTTTTACAGTTAAGCGTGATTATCGGTCACTTATAAAATCACAAAGAAAGGAGAATAAATGAACGAACTAATTAATTTCACAGAAGATGAGCAAATGGTATCTGCAAGAGAACTTCATGAGAAGTTAGAAGTAAGAACAGCTTTCAAAGATTGGTTCCCTAGAATGTGCGAATACGGTTTTGAAAATGGAAAAGACTTTTGCTCAAAAATGGGCAAAAGTACCGGAGGCCGTCCAGCACTTGATTACAACATCACCATTGAAATGGCTAAAGAGATTTGCATGATACAGCGAACGCCAAAAGGAAAAGAGGTTAGACAATACCTCATCCAGCTAGAGAGAGCATGGAATACACCTGAGCTTGTAATGGCAAGAGGACTACAAGCATCACAAAAGCTGTTAGCTCAGCAAGAAGAAAGAATTAAATCACTAGAAGCTGATGCAATACGCATGAGACCAAAGGAGATATTTGCTGATGCAGTAACAGCCTCAGATACATCAATCCTAGTAAGAGACTTCGCAAAAATACTTAGACAAAACGGGGTAGAGACGGGAGAAAAGAGGCTATATAAGTGGTTAAGAGAGAATGGTTACATTATTCAGAACAGCACTAGACCAACTCAAAGAGCTATGGAAATGGGATTGTTTGAGGTTATTGAAAGCTCAGTACAGAGAGCAGATAAGCCACCAATTACCACAATGACCACAAAGGTTACAGGCAAGGGGCAAATCTATTTCACAAATAAGTTCCTGGGGAAAAAGGATGATGTTGCAATAAAAGTAATCATGACCTAGCAGAGAGGTAGTTTATGCAAAAAGAAATGATGTTGGAATTTCCAATGCCTGTAATGAATAGACAGGAACTACATAGAGAACTAAATATTTCATACGCACTACTTGATAGAGCGTACAGGGTAAAAGGTCAAACCTTTGCATGGAAAACAAATCCAAGTTCCAGAGGCACTATAGAGTTTGATACTGCGGGATTTAAAAAGTGGTTAATAACTCAGTGCGGTATCTAAAAAAAGTAATCATGACATAGCAGCCAAGAGCAGAGGAAACAATGTTTGAAAATTTAAAAAACGAGATAAAACAAAGAATGAATCTGGCAGATTTCCATGAAGTATTAGGAATATCAGAAAGAGCTTTCATGTATAAGCTAGCTGGAGAAAACGAGTTCACATTAAAAGAGGTTGAAATCAGTTGCAATTATTTTGGCAAGAGTTGCGAGGAATTATTTAAGCGGTGAAAACAAAGAAGCTAGCAAAGGTGCTTGCTTTACTAGCTCTAAGCCATATTTGTTTACCCTAAACACTTTGCAGACTTTCGTCACTTGTTCAAGCACAACAAGCTTCTATCAAGTGCCACATCACTTTAGCTGTTATGGTTCAGCTTATTTATGTGCCTATCAGCTGATGTGTAATAAGGAATCCTAGCCGTTGTGGGAAATATGTTTCGGCATATTCCAAACCAAGCTTTTTAAGTGAGTCAACACCTTAACGCAACGACCAAGTAATTACATTAATTCCCCCAGTTTAAACTGCCTTGGGTAACCAGTATGTGCGACCTTAGTTAGTGGGAACAGGCACAATCAAAAGTTTTTCTAACATGAAAACCTCCTTTGAGGGTGCCATTAATAGGTACAAATTAAAATTACCACCAACTGCAAAATATTGCAACTGACTAAACATATTAACAAAGAGCAGATAGGAAAAGCTATGACTAAACAGGAATTAATCAGAGAAATCACCTAATCGAAAAGGGAAGAATAATTTTTATGAAAGGAGAAAAGCTCCACGGCGGTATATTTGGAGCTACAGGAGAATGATGTCTAAAAAGCACAATAGATTCTATTGGATTGTAGTTGTTCTATCCACAATCCTAATAATTCTCATGTTTTGTTTTTACAACTCAATAGCGGCAGCTGGGTACAAGCTAGAGCCACCTACAGGAGACCCACTAAAGGAGCCTGTGGTTATCAGAACCACTTGTTATACAGCAAATGAGGGCTCTGTGTGCTCTACAGGAGTGCAACCCCACAGCGGTGTTGTAGCTGGGTGTAAAGAATGGGAGGGCATGGCAGTGATGCTCTATGAGTATGAATACGATGAGAGCGGAAAGCCTGTTCCTACTAAGAACATTGGAATGTACACCGTATTAGATACTGGTGCTGGTATAGATACAGACGGTGACGGTGTAGGCGATTCCATTAGAAACGGACAGAGCATAGATGTGTACTGCAACACGGAGCATGAGGCAGAGGAATTTGTTAGTAGATATGGCGATTACACATTAATGATGCTCATTCCAGAGGGAGATTGAAGATATGGTATACACGATATTTGCGGTAACAATGATAGTCCTGAGCATTCCACTAGCGGTATGGTGTGCAGCTGAACTATCTAGAACATTTAAACAAATTGAAAGAGAGGAGAACATTTAATCATGGAGGTAATGATTAAACAGACCAATGGTCTAATCGAGACAAATTTTGATGAGGCTAAGGCGTACTTAGCAGAGCAGACAGAGGCTTACACAAAGCTGGTATTTACTGAGGATACCAAGAAAGATGCAAAGGACACTGTAGCCCAGTTGAGAAAGGATAAGAAAGGCTTACAGGAGCGAGTAAAAGAGGTATCAGATGCATACCTGGTACCACTGAATGAGTTTAAGGCTAAGGCTAATGAGCTTATCGGTTTATACGATGTACCAATCAGCGCAATCAATGAGCAGATTGAGGCATTCGAGGCTAAGCGTATTGAGGAAAAGAGAGCTGCTATTGCTGAGTACTACAACGAGATAGTACCAGAGGATGAATGGAGAGAGGTTATCCCTCTTGATGCTATCTACAACAAGAAATGGGAAAACGTCACCATGTCTGCAAAGGCTATCAAAGAGGAAATCATGCAGCGTAAGACAGATGCAAAGGCTGCATACTCAGCTATCAAGGCTATGCACTCAGACAAAGAGGATGAGGCGCTGGCTATGTATCGTAAGAATTTCAATCTTACAGAGGCTATTGATCATATTAATCGCTATGAAGAATATAAGCGTGAGATTGCAGAACAGGAGCGTATCAAGGCTGAGAGAGAGGCAGAGGAACGCAGAATAAAAGAACAGCGTGAGGCTGAGGAACGTATCAGAGCTGAGGAAAGAGCAAAGATTGAGGCTGAGCAAGCACACCAGAGAGAGCTTGAGGAAGCTGAAAGGCGGAAACAGGCAGAGCTTGAGGCTCTTGAGGCTCAGAAGAATCAAGAGGTAGCACAGGCACAGGCTGAGGTTATAGATACATTTATTCCAGAGGATAATAATGAGCCAGCAGAGGATTACAGCTACACTATCACCCTTACTAAGGATGCTAAGGAAAAGCTGGAAATGTTTATGGATTCTGTAGGCATTGAATACGAACTTA
>CAMNPQ010000176.1 GCA_946548305.1 uncultured Pseudobutyrivibrio sp. | reverse complement strand
CTTACAATCTTCTACACCTGTGTAGTCATAAAGCTGTTTGGCGTTTTCACAGGTACCGTGACACATTACAAATGCAACCTTGCGAACTCCTTCCTCAGCCTTTACTCCCATGATTTCAGAAACTAATGCTGCTACAGGAGCACCACCTACAGGGCACTGATTTACAGGTGCTTCACCCTTTGCAATAGCTGCCGCCAAACCAGAGCATCCAGCATAGCCACAGCCGCCACAGTTATTTCCCGGGAGAACTGAAAGAACCGCCTCTTCCTTTGGGTCTACTTCTACTTTAAACTTTTCAGATGAAAAGCAAAGGAAAAATCCAATAATACAACCGGTAGCGCCAACTATAACAGCTGCCAGTAAAATTCCTGTTATACTCATTTGTCAGCCCTCCTTATATAACTCCAGAAAATCCTAAGAATGCCATTGCCATCAGACCTGCTGTAATAAGAACTATAGCTGAGCCTTTGAAAGTTTCTGGAATATCGTTGTATTCAATTTTCTCACGTATGCCAGCCATTATTACTATGGCGATAGTAAAACCAACAGCAACACCAAAACCATTTATAACACTCTCAAGAATATCGTAATGATTAGTAACATTGTTAATAGCAGTACCAAGAACAGCGCAGTTTGTAGTAATAAGTGGCAGATACACACCTAAAGACTCATACAACGATTTTACGCTCTTCTTTAAAAACATCTCCACAAATTGAACAAGTGCAGCAATAACAAGGATAAACACGATTGTCTGCATGTATTCAAAACCTGTTGGAGCAAGGATAAATTTGTAAATAAGTGCTGTTACAAATGATGCTATGGTGATTACGAATATAACCGCACCACCCATACCTGCAGCAGTCTCTACTCTCTTTGAAACTCCAAGGAATGGACATAGACCAAGGAACTGAGAAAGAACAACGTTATTTACAATAGCTGAAGCAACTAATAATAGTATAAGACCTGTAACGTAACTCATTATTTCTCCTCCTTTCCTGTTAAATCATCATCTGCATAAGAAGAGTCAGAACCGGATTTTTCCACATCCTCTGTATTTTTAGCATTTGCTGTATGTTTTACAGCATCTGCCATAGCCTGTGGCTTTGCCACATCCTTTGGGTCTACAGGTGGAATTTCCTCCACTTGATGTACCAGGGATTTACCTGTACAAGCAGAGGATAATGTACAGCTAGAACACTCTCCTCCCAGGCAGCCTTGAACAGCTGGAAGAGGCTTGCCCTTTTCTTCCATCTTCTTTCTCACTACATTCATAATTGCCACAAGGCATCCCAAAACAAAGAAGGCACCTGGAGCAAGACCAAATAATGTAATGTGAAAATCATTCAAAGGTGTAATAGTCACATTAAATATAGAACCATTACCAAGGATTTCTCGAACAATACCAATAAGTGTAAGTCCTACAGTAAATCCAAGTCCCATACCGATACCATCAAACATAGATGGAATAACCGGGTTCTTGGAAGCATAGCTTTCTGCACGTCCTAAGATAATACAGTTTACAACGATAAGTGGAATGTAAATTCCAAGGGAGGTGTACAAAGCAGGTGTAAAGCCTTCCATCAAAAACTGAACTATGGTAACGAAAGAAGCTACTACAACAATAAATGCAGGCATTCTCACTCTATCAGGAATAAGATTTCGAAGAGCCGAAATAAGCATGTTTGATAAAACTAAAACAACTGTTGTAGAAAGTCCCATGCCTATACCATTAATAGCTGATGTGGTAACGGCCAGTGTAGGACACATACCAAGCATCAAAACAAAGGTAGGATTTTCTTTCCATAAGCCATTATATAATCTTTCAAGATTCTTATTCATTTGAAGCACCTCCTACCATAGATTCGAAGTAGGTGACACAAGCATTCACACCACTTACCATTGCATTTGATGTAATGGTTGCAGCTGAAATTGCATCTATTTCGTTTGATGAAGCAGCCCCACTTTTGGTGACAACAAATTCTTCTGCTGTTCTATTAATAAATTGAGAAGAAAATGTGCCATCACCTGTATCTCTGGCCTTCATTCCAAGACCAGCGGTCTCAGCGATACTGGTTATTGAATAGCCATTAATGATACCATCATTTGTAATTCCCACTGAAAATGTGATTTCTCCACCATAGCCTGATGATGTGGTCACAGTGGTGACATAACCTAAAACATTGCCTGAGGCATCCAAAGCCTTGACACAATTATCAATTGTCTCTGATGAGTAGCCTGCATCCTGTACTACTGCTGTAGCATCCTCAGAACTAAAGCCCTCTATTTCTTCAAAAGAAGCGGCATCAGCAAATACTGATTTGTATGCATTCTGAAGGGCTTCCTCCTGAGCTTTTGCGATTGGGGCTTTTGTGATTTCATACACAAGACCAAGGGCAAAGCCTGCAATAAGTGTAATGCAAGTAAGAACCAAAGCATCTTTAACTAATTTATTCATTAGCTTTCACCTCCTTTGGTTTTTTAGCTTTAACAACGCCAAAAGCACGAGGAACAGTCACCTTTTCGATAAGTGGAACAAGCAAATTGCTGAAAATAATTGCGTAGCTTACTCCCTCTGCGCTGTTTCCAAATACTCTGAATATGCCTGTTAAAACTCCTAAGCAAATACCATATATCACTTTTCCAAGTGGCGTGATAGGTGAAGTCACGTAGTCTGTAGCCATGAAAAATGCACCAAGCATTAAGCCACCACCACAAAGATGTGCTACCAGATTGTCTATATCAAAGCCACGACCACTAAATAAAAGAATAAAAATGGAGAATGACAGAATATAGGTACCTGGAATGGTTAAATCGATAACTCCAAGCAAAATAAGTATGATGGCACCAATCAAAATGCATAAAGCACTTGTCTCACCAATTGTACCGCCTGTTCTACCAATTAACATATCAAGTGTATTAACAGATGCATCTGCTTTTACCATTGCAAGAGGTGTAGCAGAAGCTACTCCATCATACTCAAAATGTGTCATGGTAGCTGCAAATGAAATCAGAAGGAAAACTCTTCCTCCAAGTGCAGGGTTCATGAAATTCTGTCCCAAGCCACCAAAAAGCATTTTAACAACTACAATTGCAAATACAGAACCAAGCACTGCCTGCCAAACCGGTAAGGTGTGTGGCAAATTTAAAGCCAAAAGCAGTCCTGTAACAACAGCACTTAAATCTTTGATTGTATTCTTTTTTCCAACAGCCTTTTCAAAAAGAAATTCAGATAAAACACAAGTGATTATACAAACAGCTACAAGTAGCAGTGCTCTTGATCCAAAATTATAAATGCCAAAAAACGTAGTTGGAAGCAAGGCAATAATCACATAAAGCATTATTCTGCTTGTATCCTCTGAGGCTTTTACATGTGGAGATGAAGAAACTTTTAATAAATTACTCATTCTACCCCATCCTTTCTACTTTTTTCTCTTATCTGCAAGTATTTGTTTTTTCATAGTCTTGATTGCCTGTGCAAGTGGCTTTCTAGCAGGACATGCAAAGCTACAGCTTCCACATTCAATACATTCAAGACCATACCATTTTTCGAACTCATCCTTTTCTCCATGGTCAGAGAATTTAGAAAGTCTAGAAGGTATCAGATTCTCTGGACAAGCCTCTACACATCTGCCACAGTTAATGCATGCTGTAGTCTCGTATTTTGAAACCTCATCGATAGTCAGGCAAAGCAATGCTCCAGAGGTTTTGGTGGTAGGTAAATCTGTATCCATAACAGAAAATCCCATCATAGGACCACCTGATATTATCTTCACAGGGTCTTTTGCAAAGCCGCCAGCCTGTTCAAGGATTTCATTGCAGTTTGTTCCTATGCATATACGATAATTGCATGGATCTTTAATGGCATCACCTGTGAGTGTGAAAATTCGATCCATAACAGGCTTGCCCTCTACAATGGCTGTGTAAATGGCATTGATTGTGGCAACATTGTCCACAATACAGCCTGCATCTGCTGGAAGCATTTTTGAATTGATTTCCCTGTCTGTGCAGGCTTTGATAAGCTGACGCTCACCACCTTGTGGATATTTAGTAAGAAGTGGAACCACTTCTATCCTAGGTTCATTGGCAACCAGCTTTTGCATTGCATCAATTACATCTTTTTTATTGTCTTCAATTCCAAGCAGACCTTTTGCTTTAGGGAATAGCTGTAATATGATTTTCATACCTGTAATCAGTTTTTCAGGCTCTTCCACCATACTACGATAATCCGAAGTAAGATAAGGCTCACATTCAGCGCAATTTGCAATTATAAACTCAATCTTTTCCGGGTTGTTTGGTGATAACTTTACATGGGTAGGAAATCCAGCACCACCCATACCTACAATACCAGCATTTTGAATTTTCTTAATGATTTCATCGTTTGAAAGACTTGTATAGTCATCGCATCTTTCAAAGCCAGTTTCGATGAATTTGCCATCATTTTCGATGATGATAGAATTGACCATGTCGCCAGTAGCTACACGTCTAGGTTCTATGGCTTTCACTGTACCAGAGACACTAGAATAGATTGGTGCAGAAACAAACCCACCTGCATCAGCTATCTTCTGACCTCTAAGCACTGAATCCCCTACTGAGACGCAGCTTGTAGCAGGAGCTCCAATATGCTGTGATAAAGGAAAAACCATGTCACCTTGTGGTATTAATTCTCTGATTGGCTTATCTTTAGATAGTTCTTTACCATCATAAGGATGAACACCACCTTTAAATGTTCTTAGGCCCATTAGCTCTACCCCACTTTCTATGCCGTTTATTATTGGCTGTCTTTTGTTATGTATATATTGTATCATTTTAAGAATAACAAAAGAGAATTTTTATCATTTATTTTGTATATTTTTTAATACCAAACAGGTATATTTGAGGTAAGATTTAACAATAGATTAATAAGACTAAGAGAGACGATATGGAAATTATTAATAATAACTATGAATTAGATAAGACAAACCGTGTTTACGATATTTATTTTGATGAAAACACTGTGTTTTTCGATATAGAATGCACTGGCTTATCCCCCAGGAAATCCTTTATATATTTGATTGGATATGCCACAAGGATTGGCAAAACCGTCACCATCACCCAGCTGTTAGCTGCAAATGAGTCAGAAGAAATCGAAATTATCGCAGAATTTGAAAGGGTGATTTCAAATTATGACAAGCTTCTAGGCTTTAATTCCACCCGATTTGACGAGTCCTTTATCGTGGAAAGATGCAGAAAGTATAATTTTCAAACAAAAATAAAATCAAAGAGTCATACTGATATGTATCTTATGTCCACAAAAGCCAGATGCCTGCTAGATTTGCCAAACTATAAGCAAAAAACCATCGAAGAATTCTTAGGTCTGCACAGGGATGATAAATACAATGGTGGGGAGCTGATACCAGTATATAATCATTATTCCCTAATGGGTGATGATGCTTCAAAGGAGCTAATACTCTTACACAATTATGAAGATGTCAAGGGAATGATTTATATCACTGATATTTTAGCTTACCCATCGTTGCTTACTACGGATTTACGATACGAGAGCCATGAAATAGATAAAAATAAGCTTCGATTTGAAATCGGAATAGATTTAGAATTGCCAAATCAGATTAGCAAGCAGCGGGATTACGGACTATATTTTATAAAAAATAATCGTATATACGTTACATTAAATCTGTTTGAAGGAGCATTATATACCTTCCTACCAGATTATAAAAACTACTACTATCTGGTAAATGAAGATATAATCATTCCAAAATCAATAGGGGAAAGCATGGACAAAGAATCCCGCCGCCCAGCAAAACGCGCAGACTGTAAAGTAAAAAAGGAAGGACAATTCCTTGCCCTTCCAGATAAAATTGATGTTGGTTCTATTCGCACCTTCAAACCATCCTACGCCTCCAAAGAATCCTACGTGGATATAGCCGATATCACCCCACCCCTTCTCGTTAAAATCTGCCGATATATGCTAAAGCATTAAAAATCATCC
>CAMNPQ010000175.1 GCA_946548305.1 uncultured Pseudobutyrivibrio sp. | reverse complement strand
GCCTGCAAATCTATCTTATCAATTTCAAATTCTCCGTCAACTAAAACATCTATATATTTCATAATATCCAGCTCTTTTATCTGCTCATAAGTAAAGCCAGTGTAGAGCCAGACGGTCTTGCCGGGAAATCTCTCCCTAATCTCCCGGGCAAGTGCCGTCACCTCCTGACGATTGCCAGGAAATAGTGGGTCTCCTCCACTGAATGTGATACCCGAAATATAGTCGCGAGAAAGTACCTCGTATAATTCATCTTTTGCTGCTTCATCGAATTTGATGCCACTGTCAGGATCCCATGTCTGGGGATTCTGACATTCTTTACAATGGTGATCGCAACCTGCTACCCAAAGTACCACCCTAAGGCCATCACCATTTAGCATATCGTCCTTTGTAATATTATGATAATTCATATAATCTCCAAGTCCGCAGTCCCTCCCCGTAAACTGTTACGCTCACAAGCATTATGTATTCTGCGCTCAGCAACACGCTTCGCTTGAGAATAATAATAGCTTGTTAGCTACAGTTTACTCACGTTGAGAAATTCCTCTAGCACATAATGAACTGCTCATTTATAGTCTTAAATAATTATAATACATTCTGCGAAAACCTATCATACAAAATCCAATTACATGGATTTTCGGTCGGCGATTTCTGCCATTTTGGCTTCATTTAGACGAGTGTCGCCCTTTACACGTGAATATGATAAATATCCATTCATTCGGTCAATCTTTGTGAGATTTTTGCTGCCGCAAACTGGACAAACATCCATTTCCAGCTCCTCATGTCCACAATCATCACAATATGAAAGGGATAGGTTTACACCTTCGTAGAAGCCCTTTTTCATTGCACGACGAACTAAAGTCTTAACAGCCTCGCGGTTGTAGTTGATTGGATAACGAACGTACTGAATCTTACCACCATTTGAAAGCTCCCAAAATCTGCCTTCCAAATCCTGCTTTTGAATTGGTGTAATATCCTCAGATACATGGCAATGGAATGAATTTGAAACATAAGTCCTATCTGAAACATTTTCAATTATTCCATATTTGTTTCTGAACTGTTTTACCTGTAAGCCGCATAAGTTTTCTGCTGGAGTGCCGTATATAGCATAAAGATTTCCATCTTCTTCTTTAAACTCATTAACCTTTTCATTGATGTGCTTAAGCACCTCTAATGCAAATTCTCCATCTTCAACAAGAGATTTGCCATTATAAAGCTCCTGAAGCTCATTAAATGCAGTAATTCCAAAGGATGCTGTGGCAGCCTTTAAAAGAGGCTTAATCTTGTCATGGAAGCCTAAGTGTCCGCCATAAAAACCGCCTTCACAATATGCCAGAGGATTTGTAGATGCACGCATCTCTCCAAGATAAGCATATGTACGAATGTGAAGCTTTCTAATCATCTGCAGGTAGTAATCAAGGACTTCATAGAAATCCCTTGATTCCTGACGAGATTTTGCCAAAATCATTGGAAGATGAAGTGATACTGCACCAATATTAAATCTACCAATAAATACAGGTTCGTCCTCATCATCAGCCGGCTTCATGCCACCTCTTTCGTACCATGGTGAAAGGAACGCACGGCATCCCATAGGAGAAATAACCTTGCCATATTTTTTGTACATGCTGGCTATGTAGCCCTCACCTGTAAGAGAAAGCCAATCTGGATACATAGTCTTTCGAGAACAATCAATGCCAGCTTCGAAAACATCCTCAAGCTCCTTGCCAGGTCCATGCAGATTTTCATCATAAAGGAACACTACCTTAGGGAACAATACTGGCTTTTTAAAGCCTGGCTTACCCTGACCTATAGAACGCACCTTCAGACATGCCTTAGATGCCATCTTTGCAAAAACAGATGTACCAAGACCGATTGTGACAGTGATAAATGGATAATCACCACGAGAAGACGCTACAGTATTGAATTTGTACTCCCATCCCTGGAAGCCCTGCTCCATCTCTCTTTGAACCTCAGCCATGGAAACTTCATGGGCTTTGTCCTTATCAATACCAAGTCCTAAATATTTGTCCATGTATTTGTCATAGGACTTCTGTGCATATTTCTCAAGAATCTGGTCAGCCTGAGGGATGGTGAAGCCACCATACTGCTGGCTTGCAGCAGAAAGCACAATATCTCCAATAACATCAAATGCTACATCAAGGCTCTTTGGTTCATTATAGAAAATATTGCCCATCTCAAAGCCGCCTTCAAGAACAGACTTTACATCAAACAGGCAGCAGTTCATGGTGTCACGTCTGGCATTCATATCATGAATGTAGATATAACCATCACGGATGGCCTGAATTTCTTCTGTAGTGAGGAAAAACTTTTTGTATAATTCTCTATTTAGTTCATTAAAAATCAGCGAGCGTTTTGTAGAGACCAACGCAGAATCTGTATTTGAATTCTCCTTGTCACCGATATACATAATGTTTTGAGATTTCTTATAAACATCATCAAGCATCTGTACGAAATCCTGCTTATAGTTGCGATAATCCCTGTAAGACTTTGCCACCATAGGATTAACACGCTCCAAAGCGCCCTCAACAATATTATGCATCTGTGCAATCTCAATTTTTTCAAGACCAAGCTCCTCCACTCTTTCTTCAACAAATTGACAAATAAACTTTTCCTGCTCAGGTGTAAATTTAACTAGTACACGTGTAGCTGATTTACCAACAGCGTCCACTACTTTTTGTACATTAAAAGGTTCCAGTGCTCCATCCTTTTTTACAACAAATCTTTCCATCATAACCTCCGGGTTTTATCTAAAATATATGAGTTCTTGTGGGCTACTTAAGGAAAAAGCCCACAAGAACTTGGCTTTGCCAAGCAACATTTTCTTTCAGAAAATATTGGTCAATCTCCGGTTCTTGATTTTCTGATGAAAATCAAAAACCTGTAATATTTGTAAATAATATTCAGTCAATATCTAGTTTCTCAAACAAAAAAAATACTAGATGTTGTGTTGATAGATTTATACTACCACCACATCATCTAGTAGTCAATACATTAATGTACCACAAAATAAAGTTTCACAATTCAGACATATTTCCTTTTGCTATGCATTGCAATTCTCCCATTCCAAATCAGATGTTTCATCCTTTTTAGAGCGTGTCATCAACTCATTTACAGCATTTTTCGCAGTAAGATTGTCAAAAAGCACTGCATTTACAATTTCAACTATTGGCATTTCAATATTATACTTTTCTGCCAGCTTTTTAGCAGCCTTTGCAGAATAAACACCTTCTACAACCATGGCTACCTTTTCCATTGCTTCATCCTTAGACATACCCTGACCTATATAAAAACCTGCCATCCTATTACGAGAATGCATAGATGAACATGTAACAATTAAATCTCCCACACCTGTGAGACCAGACAAGGTTTCTGCCTTAGCACCCATGGCAACAGCAAGCTCAGAAATCTCTTTGATACCTCTGGTAATAAGTGCAGCCTTAGCATTATCCCCGAAGCCTAGACCGTCAGACATACCAGCTGCTAAAGCTATAACATTTTTTAAAGCTGCACCTACTTCAATTCCCTGCACATCTGGAGATGAATATACCCTAAAATATTCATTCATGAAAAGATTCTGGACAAAAAGTGCTGTTTGCCTATCCTTTGAGCCAGCCACCACAAGTGTAGGCTTAAACACTACTACCTCTTCTGCATGGCTAGGTCCCGAAAGGACACAGATTTTTTTATCAGTCCCTAAAACATCTTCTAATATTTCAGTTTGGGTAAAAAGTGTATCTTCTTCTATACCCTTTGTCACTGTAATAAAAATCTGACTGCTATTTACAAATGCTTTGATTTTCTCAGCAGTCTCCCTGGTAGCCTTCGATGGAACTGCCATCACAATAACATCTGCCGATTTAACAGCAGATTCTATATCAGCAGTAAACTCCATTGACTCTGGCAGCTTAACACCTTTTATTTTATCACTGGTGTGGGTATCCTTCATCTGATCCACCTGTGACTGTCGATGGGACCACACCTTTACCTCATGTCCATTTTTATTAAGCATAACAGCTAAAGCTATTCCCCAGCTGCCTGCTCCTAGTACACTAATTCTTGCCATTTTACGCCCTCGTCTCTGGATGAAATGAAAACTTATTTTCAGTTCCCTTTAGTAATCGGCGGATGTTTGCATGATGTAGTCCAATAGAAAGAGCTGATACAATGCAACAGATAATTACAACTTCTTTTACCTGACCGTTAGGATATTTGTCTGAAAGCATGCCAAGTCCTGCTGCTACGCATATCTCAGCGGCAAAAGAAAGCTCACCTATTATCGAACCTAAAGAAACGTATCTTGTTAAAGCAACTAAAGCAATGAAAATCACTGCTGGAATTGGTATTCCTATTGGGAATAAAGCTATAATAAATCCCAAAGTGGATGCCACGCCTTTTCCGCCCTTAAAACGTAAATAGCATGGAAAATCATGCCCTAAAACGCAGCCTAAACCAGCATATACCATGTAAATATTAGGATTGTCTACAAATATTCCAAAGATAAGCCTTACAAAAAATACTGCAACTACACATTTAAGGCAATCCCAGGCTAATGTAATAAGACCGGCAGCAACACCTAGATTTCTCATTGTATTAGTAGAACCTAAATTTCCGCTTCCAACCTTTGTCAAATCAATATTTTTTGCTTTACCAATGAGATATCCCATTAAAATCATTCCAAAGCAATAACCTATTATTACAGCTAGAACTCTCCCCACAACAACCATTATTCATTTTCCTTTCTCTCTCTAATTATAAATTTTAGGGAAGTACCTTCAAAGCCGAAGGCATCTCTAATTCTGTTTTCTAAATATCGAACATAAGAAAAATGCATTAAGTACTTTTCATTAACAAATATTACAAATGTAGGCGGTTTAACAGCAACCTGTGTAGTATAGAATATTTTAAGTCGCTTTCCCTTATCTGTAGGTGGCTGCTGAAGTGCCACAGCTTCAGAAACGATTTCATTTAATACACCTGTGGCAATACGCATAGAATTATTTTCAATGACAGCATCTATAGTCTCATAAATCTTGCCTAGACGTTGACCGCTCTTAACTGAAATGAAAAGAATAGATGCATAAGGCATAAATGAAAGAATCTGACGGATTTTTGTTTCATGCTCCTTCATTGTCTTATCATTTTTTTCGATGGCATCCCATTTGTTTACACAGATAATTATACCTTTTCCTCGTTCGTGGGCAATACCAGCGATTTTCGCATCCTGTTCAGTAACACCTTCTGTGGCATCAATCATAATGATTACCACATCTGCTTTTTCCACAGAAGCAACAGCCCTGACTATAGAATATCTTTCAAGGTCTTCTTTTATCTTACTTTTTCTTCTAAGCCCGGCTGTATCAATAAAAATATAATCCTTGTGATTGTACCGAACCTTTGTATCTACAGCATCCCTGGTGGTTCCTGCAATATCTGATACAATAACACGATCCTCACCGCACAATTTATTTATCAGAGAGGATTTTCCTACATTAGGCTTACCTATTACAGCAATTTTAGGTGTATCATCATCTTTTTCTTCGTCTGTAGGTTCTGGAAAATAGCTTACAACAACATCAAGCATATCTCCAAAGCCAAGACGGCTAGATGCAGAAATAGCAATAGGATCACCTATTCCAAGATTGTAAAATTCATAGGTATCAGCCATATCTCTTTCAAAGCTGTCCACTTTATTTACAACTAATACCACAGGCTTATGACTGCGTCTAAGCATATCTGCCACCTTTGAATCACTATCCTGCAATCCCTGTTTTACATCCACAAGGAATATAATTACATCTGCAGTATCTATAGCAATCTGAGCCTGTTCTCTCATTTGAGACAAAATAATATCCTTTGAATCTGGTTCAATACCGCCTGTATCAATCATAGTGAAGTCATAATTTAACCATGAAACATCTGCATAAATTCTATCTCTTGTGACACCTGGCGTGTCCTTTACAATTGAAATACGCTCTCC
>CAMNPQ010000174.1 GCA_946548305.1 uncultured Pseudobutyrivibrio sp. | reverse complement strand
ATCCTATGTTGCTGAGTGTGAATTTCAAAATATACATCAGAGACAGGCAGAAGGAATAGCTGCGGCAAAAGCAAGAGGAGTGAAATTTGGTAGACCACTTAAAGAAATGCCTAATGATTTTGAAGAGATTATGGAGCAAGTAAAATGTAGAGATTTATCAATGTCAGAGGCAGCAAGAAGACTGGATATACCTTTGTCAACATTGCGATACAGAATGAAAATCGAAGAATAGAAACAATAATAAATTAAGCCTTTTCAATAGAAGTATTGGAAAGGCTTTTTGTGGTTTAAAAGCTTTGCAAAAAAGTGTACTTTTTCAACAGGTCTTATTCTAAACAAAGTTAATAGAAAAATCAATAGTCTGCACAATCACATTAATAATTTAATGGTATTTATTACTATCATCTCAGGAAAATCTTCTGATTATTACCTAAGCTAAGCTATCTGCAATAAAGTACACATTTTTGCAGTGAGATATCTAAAAAGTAGATTTGAGAATAATGGGGCAGATGACAAATATAAATCTAAAGGATGAATACGATGATACTCAAAAATATATTGAGTATTTGCAAGAAGAAAATAGCCGCCTGATGGAGCTTGTTAATACGCTTTTGAAACAGGCAGAAGAAAAAGAGAAAAAAGATGCTGCCGAAAGACGGGCTATACAGGCACATGGAATTGAAAAGGCTAAACAAGCAGGAGTAAAGTTTGGACGCCCACCGAAACCATTACCTCCTAATTTTGACGCAGTATATAGGCTGTGGAAAAATGGTGAGATATCACGTCTAGAAGCTGCTAGGCGTGTAAATATGCCTGAAGGCACGTTTAGATATCGGTCAGATCATTATGAAGACTAAAAATAATATGTTAAGGAAGTATTAAGTGGATGGTTACAGCATTAATATTTGCCGGTGGCACTGGCACAAGAATGAGAAACTCAGACAGACCAAAACAATTTTTATCTGTTAGCGGTGTACCTATAATTATAAAGACACTTAGTTTTTTTTCGGAACACCCTATGGTGGATAACATAATAGTTGTGTGCTTAAGTTCATGGATTGAGCAACTAAAAATAGATATTGATAAATTCAATATTAAAGGAGTTATAGGGATTATCCCTGGTGGCAGCACTGGCTTCGAATCAATTCGTAAGGGGCTTGATAGAGCGCAGGAGATGTCATCGGATGATGATATAGTTCTTATATGCGATGGCGTGCGCCCGATTCTTTCGGAAGCGTTAATCACGACTTGTATAAAAGACGCTAAAGAATATGGAACAGCGGTGCCTGTCACTAAGAGCATAGATTCTGTCTTATATAGCGATGATGGTATTAATTGCTCTAAAAACATTAGGAGAGAAAAGATATTTATAACCCAAGCTCCTCAAGGTTATAGGATGAAAGTGATTATGGATGCTCATTTAAAAGCTAATGAAATGGGAATTCAGTCTATTTCTTCTGCAGATTTGTTGCTTGATTTGGGCGAGACTGTTCATTTGATACCTGGAATAAGGGAAAACATAAAAGTTACTACCCGTGAGGATTTAAATGTTATTCGTGCCACTGAATATTATGAGCACTTTAAAATATTTTCAAAGGAAGAATTAGAGTATGGAGAATAATGCTAACAATAATAATGCTAACAATAATAATGCTAACAATAATAATGCTAACAATAATAATGCGCCAATATTGATATCAATTATTACTTATATAGATGATATTGATGCGCTTACTAAGCATGTGTCGACTATTGCAGATAATTCTATTTTTAAAACTCACAATGTTGAAATAATCTTAATAGACCCCATCTGCTCACAAGAAAGTATGAAAACTTGTAAACAGATAAAATCCGAATATGGTGAAGTTATCAAAATAATATCGACATGGGGATTGAACCAGGCGGATTGTTATAATCTTGGATGTTTTGAGGCGCAAGGTTTATATATTAATTTTTCTTTGGCAAGCTCATTTTTTGATGAGGATAGTATCAGTCACATATATAATGCAATAGCTCAAGAAAAATGTCCGTCTCTAGTAGCTGCAGCACCATGGACAGTTAATGAGGTGGAAATTTTTTCTCAATATCTTATTTCACCCCGAATCTATGATGGTAAAAGAAAAATGATTTCCCTCATAGAGGAACCAAGTGAATTGATGCTGTGTCTACATGGTTTTTTTATAAAAAAATCAATGATTTTAAGTGGGGAAGAGTGTGTTCTATTCAATGATTTAGGGAATGACACCTGCCAAAACTATATTATCCGTTTGCTTTGTATAGCAAAAAAATATTTGTATGTATCATATTCTTTTTATCATTACACTGTTCCGATGGAAGATAATACTTCTGCTTACATGGGTCAGTATGATTATGAGTGGTATATGAGTACTATGACAAAAAGCTTACTTTCCATAGCTGGTGAATTTGCAGAAAATCAGCAACTGCCGAACTACCTGCAACGTATGCTTCTTTGGAGCGTCTTTGCAAGACTTAATTGTAATTACAATGATAGGTCTAAGGGGATAATTAATAGGAATAATATGTCGGAATTCTTTGGAGAAGTTGCTCGAATATTATCTCTTGTAGATGACAAAATAATATGGAGTAAAGGAAAAAAACAGACATACACTATACCTAGAACACTTAGATTGTTACTTATCAAAATTAAGAATATAGATTGCAAAAAGGCAGATTGTATTTATAAGTATGGGGATAATCTTTGGAAAACCCCAAAGTCTTATATTCAACTAAAGGACAGCGGAAAAATTTCTGGTTCAATAAATGAAAAATTATATTTGGAGTCGAGAGATTCAGTGAACTATAAAACTTCTGAATATGAAAATCTCGTGGAAGAAAAAGATGTTCAAACAAACATAATAGAGGAAATTACGGATGGTAAAGATTTTTCTTTGAGGCAATCTTTAAAGAGTAGTTTTATATCAATAGAAAAACCTATAGAAAAAATTAAAGAAAAGCCATATAAATTGTGTGATTTGAAAAAAGAGCATGTAATCATAGATATTATAAATTTTGATAAAGGAAAATTTAGTATTGATTTTAGGTGTAGCCTTGGGGATTTCGAACTTGATGCTGATGTGAAAGTGTATATCAAGTATCAAGGTCAAAAATACATTGCAAAGCCTATAGATGTTTATCGGGCTAATAAGATTTTTGGAAAGACATATCAGAAACCATTGCGATTTCAAATAGAATTTTACACTTATGGAGATGTGGGAAATAGAGATGTCTCATTTTGGGCAGATATAAACGGTGAACCAAGGAAATTGACCATTAGAACAGGTTCTATTTATGCTCATGTTTCACTGCAAAAAGGGGCATATTTTAGATTTAGCAACAATGCATATATGTATATTAAGGGAGGAGATACTCTTCAAATTATTAGTGCAGATGAATTCAAGTTTAAGGAGTTAGAGAACAATTTCAGAAAAAATCTCATTAGTATAAATAATGAATATTCTATCAGGGCGACCAGAATTAGGAAGGCATATTTCGAACAGAAGGCAATTAAAAACAAACCTATTTGGGTCACCTTTGATAAGCTATATAAAGCTGGGGACAACGGAGAATATATGTTTAGATACATTAGGGAAAATATTCCTGATTTAGACATATATTACATTGTCAAAGAAGATTCTCCAGATTATCCAAGACTTATGCAAATGGATGAAAAGCATATTTTAGTGTGGGGGAGAGACGAGTCTATAGTGACTATGCTTTTGGCTGATGTAATTTTGGCAACTCATGCAAATGTAGTATCTAATGCGGGAATAGATAAGCCTATGATTCCATATTTGGCGGATTTGTTTAATCCGTTTACAGTGTGTATTCAACATGGCTTAACTGTACAAAATATTGCTCAATATCAAAATAGAATTTTTGACAATACAAGATTTTATGTATTGGCATCTCCAAATGAATACAAAAATATTAATGCACCTATATATGGATATGATGATACGATGCTGAAATTGACTGGAATGGCTCGATACGATGGATTAAAGAATAAGGCGAAAAAACAGATACTTATTACCCCAACGTGGAGACGCAATGTAGCAAATTCAAATATCGCTCATTTTAAAAAGGCTCATAATGCATACTTTAAGCATAGTGAATATTTTAGACTATATAACTCGCTCATAAATGACAAAAGGCTTATAGACTGTGCTAAGCAATATGGATATAAAATTATTTATCTTATTCATCCAGCTGCCAGTTCACAGATTAGTGATTTTGACAGAAATGATTATGTAGAAATTATTCCAGCTGCAGGAGATATGAATTATGAGAAGATTTTAACAGAGTCAGCCCTTATGGTAACAGATTACTCGGGGGTACAGTTTGACTTTGCATATATGAAAAAACCTATTCTCTACTATCATCCTAGCACCTTGCCGCCTCACTATGAAGAGAGTGAAGCTTACAGGTATGATAGGGATGCGTTTGGACCAATTATTACAGAGCATTCTGATTTGGTAGATAATCTTTGCGATTATATGAAAAAAGATTGTATTATGCTGGATAATTACAAAAAGAGAGTTGATAGTTTTTTTGCATACAATGATTTCAATAACTGTGAAAGGATTTATAAAGCTGTTTCAGACTGCGTTAGTGGAAGGAATATCTAATTATGACAAATGAAGAAATTATTGAAAAACAGGCTAATCAAATTGAAGGATTACAAAAAGAATTAATAAATCTTAAATCGAAATCAGTCGATTGCGTAGACAGAAAAATTGTCTATAACCTTCAAGAAGAAATTTTTCAGATGCACAGCAAAATTGGAGAGCTATACCGTGAAAATGAACAGTTAAGAGGACATCTTAATACTATTCTCAACTCAAAGTCATGGAAAGCAACGCAAGGATTTCGAAATGTTCTGTGGAAAATGAAAGGAAGTAAGTAATATGTGGACTGAGGACTCGATTTTCCAAGATAATTATAAAAATGTAAATGAGTTTGACTATGTCCCTTGGGAAGAAATAAAGAATAAGACTTTTTTTGTGACTGGGGCAACAGGTTTGATAGGAACCACCTTTATAAAATCACTTTTACATGCTAATGAACAGAGAAATCTAAATATTAAAATCGTCGCTCTTGTAAGAAATCTTGACAAGGCGAATATTAGGTTTGCGGACTTTATAGGAAATACCGCTTTAAAAATAGAGGTAGGATCTGTAGAGAAATTACCATTTATTGAAGACAAAATTGACTATATAATACACGGAGCTAGTCAGACAAGCGGAAAGGAAATGGTGGTTCACGCTGTAGAAACTATAGATACGGCTGTCCTTGGAACGAAAAATCTTCTCGAACTAGCCCTAAGTAAAAGCGTGGAGGGTTTTATATACCTATCAAGCATGGAGATGTATGGGTATCCCAAAAAAGGACATAAAGTTAAAGAACAAGAAGCGGGTGCGCTTTCCCCTCTTGATTTGCGGAATAGCTATCCAATTAGCAAGCTTCTTTGCGAGGCATTATGTTGTGCGTATGCATCAGAATATAGTGTTCCAGCAAAAATAATAAGATTAACACAAACAATTGGTGCGGATAATAACATTGGTGATAATAGAATTTTTTCCTATTTTGCTGCATGTGTAGATAAAAGAGAAGATATTGTTCTAAAAACAAAAGGAGAAACTGAACGCTCATATCTATTAGCTACAGATGCTGTTGGTGCAATATTAATGATTCTGCTTAGAGGAAAAGATGGGCAGGCATACAACGCCGCAGACGAAACTACATATTGTTCTATTGCTGAAATGGCAGAGAAGGTAGCAAAAGATGGTGGCGTAAGAGTTGAATATAATATTGAGGACTTTGGGAAAAATGGTTATCCTAAACCGATTTACATGGATATGGATACATCGTTGTTAAGAAAACTAGGTTGGAAACCGAGCTCAAAGAGCTTTGATTATAAACACGGAGATAGAGTGGATAATAATGGCTACGTTTGATATATATGGAACATGTATGTGCAGGGCGATATTTGGAATATCTGATGTACAAAACAAACATAAGGTTAATATTTTCCTACAA
>CAMNPQ010000173.1 GCA_946548305.1 uncultured Pseudobutyrivibrio sp. | reverse complement strand
TTAAAAACTACGTGATGGATTAATAAAAACTATTTACGTGGCTGAAAGTGGGTGCTATAATACATATATCAAAAAAGCCTTTAGGCACTGGAGGAATAATGATTTATGTATAAGATTATAATAGACAGCTGCGGTGAGCTTACAGAGGATATGAAACAGGATGGACATTTTGTAAATGTACCACTCATTTTGGAAATAGATGGCAAACAAATAATAGATGACGAGACATTTGATCAGGCTAGTTTTATAAGGGCAGTTGCTGAAAGCCCAAATGCGCCAAAGTCGGCATGTCCTTCTCCTGACGCTTATATTCAGGAAATGGATTGTGACTGCGATAATATTTATGTGGTTACACTGTCAGCACAGCTTTCAGGTTCTTATAACAGTGCCTGCCTTGCAAAGGATTTATTTGAAGAGGATAATAAAACAAAAAACATTCATGTGTTTGATTCAAAATCAGCTTCAATAGGAGAGACATTAATCGGTCAAAAGATAGCTGAGTGTGAAAATGCAGGCATGTCTTTTGAACAGGTGGTAGAAACTGTTGACAAATATATAGAGAGCCAACACACATTTTTTGTGTTGGAGACACTTGAGACATTTAGAAAGTCTGGTAGACTTTCAAACCTTAAGGCTGCTATTGCAGAGACACTGAATATCAAGCCAGTGATGGGTTCTACAGAGATTGGATATATTCAGCAGCTTGCTAAAGGGCGTGGCATGAATCACGCCATTGAGAAAATGACGAAATGCGTGATGGATGTCACCACAAATAGTGAGGAAAAGGTGCTTGCTATTTCTCATTGCAATTGTCTTGAACGTGCTCTATCATTAAAACAAAAAATGGAGATGTTAGCCAATTTCAAGGACATTTTCATCGTGGACATGCGAGGGGTCAGCACTATGTATGCCGGTGATGGAGGCGTCATTTTGGTAGTTTAGTATTCAAATGACATACGAAGAAATAGTAGATATAATTGACAATAAAAAACGCTTTGGGAAAGCATGTGGACGGGATGTCACACGGGAGATTTTAGATGCAGTGGGACATCCTGAAATGGGAATGCATATCATCCACATAGCTGGTACCAATGGAAAAGGTTCAGTGGCAGCTTTTGTGAGTAGTATCTTGCAAGCTGCTTCTTTTGCGTCTTTAGAGCATTTTAAGGTTGGATTATTTACATCACCTCATTTGCTTCATCACACTGAAAGAATAAGGATAGATAAAAACGAAATCCCAAAGGAAACTGTGGTCAGACTAGGAGAAAAACTGCTGGGGCTTCAGCTAAAACTGGAACCAACCATGTCTGATTATTGGCTTGCTATGGCTCTTTTATATTATAAAGAGCAGCAGGTAAAGTATGTGGTATTAGAGACTGGACTTGGAGGCAGGCTGGATTCCACCTCTGGACTTGCTGAGATACCAGAGGTTTGCGCTATTACGTCTATTGGGTTAGAGCATACAGAATATCTGGGAGACACTGTTGGAAAAATCGCATACGAAAAAGCTGGGATTATAAAGCCGAATACTCCAGTTGTAATAGGTGAAATGCCAGAAGAAGCTAAAAATGTGATAGTAGAAGTGTGCAAAGAAAAGTCATGCGAATTAGTGATGGCTACAGAAGTACCAGAGGGTACAGCCTTAGGTCTGTTTGGGGACTATCAAAGGAAAAACGCAGCTGTTGCTATAGAAATAATAAAAAAAATATTGCCTGATTTGGACAGGGAGGTTTTGTTTTTGGGACTTAAAAATGCCAGGTGGCCTGGTCGCATGGATGTTATTTCCCAAGACCCTTATATATTAATAGACGGTGCTCACAATCCCTCGGGAGTACAGGCATTGCATGACAGCCTTGTCAAATATTTCCCAAATCAAAGGTTTTCATTTATAATGGCTGTGATGGCTGATAAGGATTACCTTGAGATGGCAAGGATTATTACAGATATAGCAGAGGACATTTCAGCGGTTTCCCTGGAGGAAAAACGAGCCATTCAGGCAACGGATTTAGTGGCGGAATTGAAAAAAGCAGGAATCACAGCTAAAGACTTTGGTTCTTATGAAGAGGCACTAAAAAATGCCTTGACACATGATAATAAAGTGATAGCTTTTGGTTCATTATATTTTATAAGGACGATCCTTAAAAACAAGTAAGGTAGAGCAAGGGGAGCGTGGAATGATTAGAACAAGGCAGGAGGCACTAAATGCTCTGGGGCTGGGGATAGGTGCCAGTGAAGCCCAAATAAAAATGGCATACAAGGATTTGGTGAAAAAATGCCATCCAGATGTTACAAAAAGCAATGATGCTTCAGCTTACAATAGAATCGTGGAGGCATACGAATTTTTGTGCAAAAATAAGGTGATGACCCACAGCAAAGTAATGGGGAAGACCACTAAGCGCACCACTGCCAGCAATGCTGATTATGCAGCATTTCAAAAGAAGGCACAGAAGATAAAGCAGCGAAGAAAAGAAGAGTTTGAACAAAAGCAAAAGGATTTTTCTGCAATGTATGAAAAGCAGGAAGCTGATTATAAAAGAGCCATGGAGGCTATTGAAAATATAAGAGTTGCCAGAGCAATTCAGTCAATGGTCTGGGCTAATGGATTGGAAAAAGATTGGGATGACAAAAACGAGTGATGGTAGAAGAATTTTTTGGACAGTGGTAACGGTTGCCCTGCCCACCATGCTAGAGCAAATACTTTCAGTGTTGATGCAGTATGTGGACACTGCTATGGTAGGACGCTTAGGAGCGGATGCCACCGCAGCTGTTTCTACTTCCACCACAATTACCTGGCTTATTGGCAGTTTGCCTTACGCATTTGGTGTGGCTGCAATGACACTTATTGCCCAGGCGATTGGAGCGGGAGAGCAGGAAAACATTAAAAAAATCGCAAAGCACAGCCTGGTGTATGCCTTGATTGTAGGTGCTATTATAGAAATTGTATGTATGGCTGTAGCTCCATTTGTGGCAATTTGGATGGGAGCAGAAGAGGCAATCAGACCAGCAGCTACCAGATATTTCTTTTGGATTTCTGTTCCCGTAATTTTTAAAAGCGTTCAGTACATTTTAGCATCTGCAATTAGAGCCACCAAGGACACCAAAACGCCTATGGTGATAAGTATTGTCATAAATGCTGTAAACCTGATATTAGATTATATATTTATCTATATCTTTGGCTGGGGTGTGGATGGAGCTGCATACGCCACCTGCATTTCATCTATACTTGGCGGTGTGCTGGTGCTTATGGTATTTTTCAAGAATCCATATCTTGGATTTAAAGACAGCATATTTAAGATTGATAGGGATATAATCATAAAGATTTGGAAATTATCATTTCCAGTTCTACTCATAAATGTGGCTTCTACTTCTGGATATGTAGTATTCGCTGGGTTGGTATCCCATATGGGAACCATCATTTTCGCAGCCCATAGCATTGCAGTGGGAGCGGAAGAATTATTCTACATTGGTGGTTATGGATTCAAATCTGCGGCTACAACAATGGTTGGAATATCTTATGGAGAGCAAAATCGCAGCAAATACCATTATGTATGTGTTAGCAGCATAATTTGCACCCTGACTGTAATGACACTTAGTGGCATTTTATTGTTTATATTTGCCACACCACTGATGGGCTTTTTCACTACTGATGGTGAAGTAATTCAGCTTGGCTCAAAGGTGTTAAAGATGGTGGCATTCTCAGAGCCGTTTTTTGGATTATATGTTATATCAGAGGGTATATACTATGGTCTTGGAAAAACCAGATATCCATTTGTAATTGAGTTTGGTGGAATGTGGCTGGTGAGAATATTAGCTACTTTTGTGGGAGTTCATTTCTTCAATCAGGGATTGCTATATGTGTGGTGTTGTATGATTGCTGATAATGTGTTGAAAGCGATTTTCCTTACTGTGCCAGTCCCTCGCCTTTGGAAAAAGTAAAAAATCCTTACTGCTGATTGTAAGAAAATCGAAGCAGTAAGGATTATTTTTTGTTTTTATTGGTTCTGAGGCAGCTCTACGTGGAAGAAGCGGACGTTTTCAGTCAATGCCTCGGCTATTTGCTGTAATTCATTTGCCTGGTCAACTACAGCTTCCATGGTGGAATCAAGCTGCGCTAAAGAAGCACTTGTTTCCTCAGTTGATGCTGCATTTTCCTGAGAGATAGCTGACAGAGAATCTACAGAGCTAAGTATATTGTTTTTGCCTACATTCACATTGTTTACAAGCTCTACAATCTGTTTGTTGCCAACTTCAGTCTCCTGGAGAAGTCTTAGCATTTCATCAAAGGATTCGCTCATATCCTCTAAAGCCGTAGCTTCGTTTGTGGTAGCTTCCTTTATTTCTTCTGCCAATCGTTTGTTAGTATCTGAATAGTGAGTGATTGTGGCAAGCATACCTGTTATTTCTCCAGCCAAAGTGTTTGTTTCCTCAGCCAGGTTTTTAATATTGTCTGCAACAACAGCGAAGCCTTTACCAGCTTCTCCTGCACGGGCAGCTTCGATGGAAGCATTTAAGGCAAGGAGATTTGTCTGGCTTGAAATATTGATGATACCTTCTGCAGCTTCTGAAATCTGAGAAACCACATTAGCTGTTTCTCCAACAGAGTTTGCAACTTCCCCTGCGATTGAATCTGTTTTCTGATCCTGAATTTTTATCTGCTCAAGCTTTGTTTTAAGCTTTGTTGATTCATCGTAAACAGCCTGACCGTTGCCAAGGTTTTTGTTTGCTGATTCAAGTACGTTGTCCACAGCATCGCCAATGTTAGATGTGATGCTTGATGTGCTTGACACATCCTGAGCCATGGCTGTAGCACCTTCAGCTATATCATAAACGGCAGAGCTGATGTCATTTGTAGTCTGCTGTGAAGCGGCAATATTGTCCTTTGTAAGTTCAGCCTTGTTGTTTACATCATTAGCGTGGTCTATAACTTTTACCAGAGCATTTCTTAAATCATGACGCATAGATTCCAGTGAATTACCGATTGCGTCAAAGTCAGATATAAAGGTCTTTGGGCGAATCTTTGTAACAAAATCGCCACCAGATATTTTAGATACAGCTATCCTAATGCCCTTTAGGTTTTTATTTATATTAATGATAAGAACTACAGCAAGTACTAACAGAATTGCAGCCACTACAGTAAATATTGCACTGGATGTGAAGATTGCTGTATGTACAATACCCTCATTATACTCCTTTTCATTTTCTGCCCAAACCTCAACTAAACTGGCCATTTGTGACAAAGATTCTCGGGTAGTTCCAAAGCTGTTAATCCATGACACGAAATCACCACTGTCAGTAGCTACATCATACACTGTGTCCCATTTTTCAAAATTAGTTTGAAACTCTTCGTATAACTGCGACATGGTTTTACCATCTTCGGTGGTAAGGGTATTCCATAGGTAATCGTTTGTTTTGGCAGAGTTCACGGCAATTTCAACATTTTCCAGGGTCTGCTTTGAATTTTCATCCAAATCATTAAGAAAACCTGTTGCTGTGGCACCGTCTATTAAAGATTTGTAGGCATTATACTGAGTGCCAGCCAACATTGCCTGGTAGTAATCCCTATCAGCATTAACAAAGGAAGTACTGATGGTATAAAGCATATCGTAATAAACATGCTCATCATTTTCCATAATTTTTGACTGCCTTATGGAACTGTACACATTGCTGATAATCAAGGCAATTATAAGTGGAACAACAATGGAAAGAAGTAGGAAATTAAGACTTAGTTTGACTTTTGATTTTTCGTTCATGCTGCGCTCCTTTTTTAAAATGATAAGTGATAGACTATTGGTGTTAATTATAAACCTAAATTACAAAAAAGGGGAAAATTTCATTGAAATTTCAAAAAATCACTTTTTGAAGAAAGATGGTTTGTAAAGCCAAGTTCCTGCAAGTTTTAAGAATGGGTCAGATATTGGGGTATAAAAAAATCGGAGCGACAAGACTTGAACTTGCGACCCCTAGACCCCCAGTCTAGTGCTCTACCACCTGAGCCACGCCCCGAAATGCTATTATTCAAACAACATAGCCTATTATAACAAATAATGTCTGGCAAAGCCAGATTTCTTGCAGGCTTTTTCATTAAGAGACACATAAGAAGCAAGAGAATAATGAAAA
>CAMNPQ010000172.1 GCA_946548305.1 uncultured Pseudobutyrivibrio sp. | reverse complement strand
CAGAGCCATTATGTCCAAGAATGGAAATAAATTGCCCTGCCTCTACGTTTAGATTTACGTGATCAAGGGCGGTTTGGATGCTCTCCACATTACCATCTTCATCACGTCTGATATATTCATGTACTAGTTCTTTTGATCTTATAATTGACATTGGTACCTGCTATTCCTTCCAGTCAAGTCTATGCAATTTACCCTCAGTTTCTAAACCAAGGAAATCATTTTGTCTAAGTGCTTCATATAAAACTATGGCTACAGAATTTGATAAATTCAGTGACCTTATATCATGCCCCATTGGAATGCGAACGCAATTCTCCTCATTTTCAACAAGAATTTCTTCAGGAATACCTGCACTTTCCTTGCCAAACATTATGTAGCAGTCTGGTTCGTAGTTCACTTGGGTGTGTGTTCTTTTGGCTTTTGTAGTAGCCATATATATTTTGGCATCAGGATTTTTAGCCTTGAAATCATCCCAATCATCATAGCGGAAAACTTCCAGCTTATCCCAATAATCCATGCCTGCCCGCTTCACCGTCTTATCCGTGAGCACGAAGCCAAGTGGCTCAATCAGATGAAGCCTGGTGCCTGTAGCACAGCAGGTGCGCCCGATGTTCCCCGTATTCGCAGGAATCTCAGGCTCATGTAATACAATATTTAACATTTTAAAACCTCTAGTCTATGTTCAGAATGCTTCGCCTGTTACGCTCACAAGCATTATGATTTCTACGCTTCGCATAAAAAGCTCAGCTTTAAAAATATAATAGCTTGTTAGCTACATGCTTGCATTCTGCATTATATGTTACTCAAATCACCTACGTACCTCAACCTAGGCACGTAGCTCTTCTACGAATTCTTCGATGCGATCCATGGCACGCTTTAGGCTTTCAAGTGAATATGCGTAGGATATACGTACATTGCCTTCGCCGCTTTCTCCAAAGGCTGTGCCTGGCACAACTGCCACTTCTTTTTCACGAAGGAGACGTGTACAGAAATCCTCAGAAGACATTCCAAACTCTGCAATAGATGGGAAAATGTAGAATGCGCCGTAAGGCTCAAAGCATTTGATTCCCATTTTCTTAAAGCGGTTGAGAAGATAACGACGTCTGTCATTGTATTCTTCTCTCATATTTGCAACATCCTCATCACAATCGCGAATAGCTGTAACTGCAGCATACTGGCTTGTTGTAGGTGCACACATAATAGCAAACTGATGTATTTTTGTCATCTGCTTTACAATTATTTCTGGAGCACACACGTATCCCAGTCTCCAGCCTGTCATGGCATGACTCTTTGAAAAACCATTAATATAAATGGTACGTTCCTTCATGCCTGGAAAGCTTGCAATGGAAACGTGACCTGCACCTGTGTAGGTAAGCTCTCCGTATATTTCATCAGTAAGCACAAACAAATCGTACTTTTTCACAAGCTCCACGATAGGCTCAAGGTCTTCCTTTTCCATAACAGCACCAGTTGGATTGTTAGGAAATGGCATGATGAGTATTTTGGTTTTATCGGTAATAGCTGCTTCCAGTTCCTCTGGCTTTAGTCTGAATTCATTTTCCTCTTTAAGAGCAATAGGAACAGGGACACCGCCAGCCAAAATAGTACATGGTTCATAGCTTACATAGCAAGGCTGTGGAATAAGAACCTCATCTCCTCTATCTAGCATGGCACGAAGGGCAATATCAATTCCCTCGGAACCACCCACAGTCATAAGCATTTCTGTAAGAGGATTGTACTCTAGTCCATAATGCCTTTTCAAAAAATCAGCTATTTCAATTCTAAGCTCCTTCAAGCCTGAATTTGAAGTATAAAAAGTGCGTCCACGTTCCAGGGAATAAATTGCCTCATCCCTTACTTTCCAGGGTGTATCAAAATCCGGCTCACCCACACCAAGAGAAATAGCTTCCGGCATTTCAGATACTATATCAAAAAACTTTCGGATACCAGAAGGTTTTATCTCAGTAATAGTTTGATTTAAAGGGTTTCTCATAGACTCACCTTCTCCCTCTCATCCATATGCTTTTCTGCCATAATGATTCCGTGGTCTTTATACTTTTTAAGGACAAAATTTGTCTGGGTGCTAAGCACTGAATCAAGAGGCGAAAGCTTTGCAGATACAAAATCTGCAACCTCTCTAAGTGTGTGGCCCTCAATGGATACCATGAAATCATAGCTTCCAGAAATAAGGTAAACAGCATCCACCTCAGGATAATTATATATACGCTCAGCCACCTTATCAAAGCCCATGCCTCGCTGTGGTGTAACTCTTACCTCAATAAGCGCAGACACCTTTTCTACGCTTGCCTTTTCCCAATTAATAAGTGTAGGATAGCCACAAATTATATGCTCGTTTTCCATAGCTTCAAGTTCATTCATAACTGTAGCCTGGTCACAGCCTAGCATCATAGCCAAGTCCTCTAAATCAATCTTGCTATTATGTTCAATATAAGTTAAAATCTTCTCTCTCATTTTAATCACCCCTAGTCCGCTATCTTTTAGCAGATTATAAATATTATTATTCGCCACGCTTTCGCTCATGTCGCGCTCATTGCCCTACATAAGATGCTGCTTACGCACCATCTAAGTAGGGATGGCGCTTAAAGGGCTCATAATAACATTTATAATCTACACAGATAGCTCATCTAAACTTGTTAATAACTATGACTTCTTGCTGACTTAACAATGAAATTGTCAGCAAGAATCCTGCTTTGCAGGACAACTTTTCCATTACATGTAAAAGTTGGTCAGATACGATTTCCGTTTTTCTGATGAAAAACAAAAATCTATTGATTTTATTTCTTTCTACGTATGTACGTATGCGCTTACGAGTACATGTACTTTGCTTTGTGCATATATTCTTAATGCAATTAACCAAAAGTTCTTAATAAATAAGAATTCTGAAATGGTCATTTCGAGGACTGTCTGAGCGAAGCGAGTTCCGCAGAAATGACCAGAGCTTTGAAGAATTCTTATGAATTTAGAACTTTTGAGTGCATAAGAATATATGCACAAAGGGCCTACACATGTACGCTGTATAGCGCATCAGATTTTGGTGGTTCGAGGAAGCGTACCTCGTCACCATTTATTATACGTTTATCATTTGAAGAGTTGGACTTTCCGATAATGGCGGATGCAACCCCCGCTTCAGAAAGCTTTCTCACAAGTCCGTTGCCATCATCTGTAGCTATAAGCATTGAGCCTGATGAAATTAATTCATAAGGGTTTATTCCAAAGAATTCACATACCTCTATTGTTTCCTGTTTTACCGGAATGGCTTTCAAATCCACATCGAGTCCTACACCTGAAGCTTCTCCCATTTCCCAGAGAGCACCAAATATGCCTCCCTCTGTTATATCATGCATTGCCGCCACTCCATGGGCAACTGCAATTCTGCTTTCAGGAAGAACACTTAAATATTGATCAAAGCCTTTGGCTGTGTCTATGAGTGTCTGTGGCAAACGTTGAAGTAGCTCACTTTCATGGTCTTTTGCGATGATAGATGTTCCCTCCAGACCAATCCACTTCGTAATTACGATATCCATGCCAGGCTTCGCTCCGCCTGTGGAAACCATCTTTCCTTTTTTTACTTTTCCAACTGCTGTCACTGAAATAAGAGGTTGGGTGACAGCTTCGGTTACTTCTGTGTGTCCACCCATAACCTGCACATTGTATCGCTTGCAGGCATTATTCACCTGCTCCATGATAGCCTTTAGCTTTGCTTCTCTTATTCGTGGAGTGAGCAGCACAGTCAGCAAAATGCCTATTGGCTCTGCGCCAGCACTGGCTAAATCATTTACAGAAATAGTCACCGCCAGTTCTCCTATGTCGGATGCAGTGCCAGTGATAGGGTCTGTAGAAAGAACTATCTCTTCATCCTCTCCAACTGCCATCGTGGCACAATCCTCACCTATGCCAGGTCCTGTGCTGATTTCGGGGCGACGTACATTTAGTTGTTTTATGACAGAGCGTTTTAAAACGCTCTCCTTTAGTTTTCCAATTTCCATAATATTATATCTCTGAGTTGTCTGTAACTGGTGTCTCTACTGTTGTTTCTGGCGCAACAGTTGTGTCTACAGTTGTATCTGTTGTTGTGTCTTCGGTAGTACTATCAGTCTGTGTTGTGGTTTCTGTAGTACTGTTTGTCTGGCTATCCGTTGTAGGATTTGTCACAGAATATTTTGGTTTAATAACAAAAGGTGTCGAATTAGATACACCTGGTGCATATGTAGCTATAGCATTTGCAATAGTTGTAGCATCCTGGGTTGAAATCGCCTGAAGCATTGCGTATGAAAGATTAGGGTCTTCTGAGGCAATTCCCACAGTAACAGTACGATTGGAAGGATTGTACTTGCTATTGTTATAAACGTCTCGGCTAACCTCTTCACCATTTTCATATACTATTTTCCAAAGCCTTGCTGTATAACCAGTGTGTCCGCTGACCGTGGTGGTCATCTTTCCCAGTGGCACATTTGGGTCTGCAACCCATGTTGTATTTTGAATATTTACTCCAGTGATTTCTGTTTCGTATTCTACACTGTGACCAGCATCATCTTCTTCCTTGCCGTAGATGCTAAAATATGCCTTGTTTCCGTCACAGTAGCCTTCTATATAAATAGGATAATTCTTGTTGTTTCTGATTTGGAAATCCTTGCCACCAGATTCTGCTATTGCCGCATCCTGTGATGGTGGAACATAAGTAACAATCATAGAGTGGCATGAACGTGTTACGATATCAAGTTCTGCCTCTCTGCAAGCACCATACAAAGTAGTGGAAACCTGACAAATTCCTCCACCGTAGGTCTCAACAGTGGTTCCGTTTTCATAAGAACCCGCCAGCATATAGCCATTCTCAGCGGTAAAAGGAGTGATGGTATTTAAAACTGAAAATTCATCGCCAGGATACAAAATAGTACCGTTTATGAAGCCTACACCATTTGCTACGTTATTCTTGCGGGCTGCAGAGGAAGAACTGTAATCAGTATCAAAGCTTCCCAGCAAATCTGTTATTTCAGCAAGCTCTTCCTTGCTTCCTCTAGGCTCTTTTATTTCAGTTGCAAGGGAGATAGTTGCCACATTGCCATCCCACTCATTTTCTATATAATCTTCAATAATTGAGGCTGATTCCTCGATTTGGACAACCACGCCAGATGTACCTTCATGGAACACGAATTCACCATTTTCCCTGGTAAGGTAATCGTCGCTTGCCTCATCATTTACCTGGGAAGATGCCTGATTTAAAAAGTAAATTAGCCCTTCCTTATCCACACCGATTGACAATGCAAAATCTTTACCTCTGCCCTCCTCTAAATCCTTGTTAGCTTTAAAGCGTTCTGCAAAATTTCCATAGGTTCCGTAGGTTGCAGCCTTTGCTGTCACATCACTGTTTTTTGCTCCGATGCATAAATCGGCTCCTGTAGCACTAATGGTCTGATCGTTTGCAGACAATGTGAATGACACATCATCATATTTAGAAAAATAATCAGCTACAACTGCATCAGCCTCAGACACAGTCATTCCACCTACAGATATTCCTTCAATAGTGATACCCTCTGGAATAACTCTGTTATCTTCCTCCTGCTGGGTAACTGTCTCTGCCTCTTCGTTTGCCAGCTCCTCATCTGAGACTACTGTCTCTTCTGTAGATTCTTCAGCAAATGAAGTAATGGGATATAAAATGCCCCCTGACATCATAGTTGCTATAAGTATTGATAAAAATCTCTTTTTCATAAATCTCACCCTATATTTAACAAGCGAAAACTCATTTTGACTTTTGACTCTATTATCATTAAAATTATTCTAAAGTACGGCTGCTGCAAAGGTGGTAAATACCATGCATATAACAACCACTACAAGAATTATTCCAGCTAAAAACTGATGCTTTTTTCTTCTCATTTTTCACCTCGTTTAAATTACTAAATCATAGAAAGGGGAAAACCATGGGCTTCCCAATTTTACCATTTTTTTTAATATTCCTTATTTGGCTGACATTCAGAATAAAAAGTCTCGACGCAAAACAGGAACAGCAGCAGGCTGAATTCTGGGCAAAAGAAAACGCAGCTAACACAACCCCTGCAAAGGATATATCTAACCTAAGTTATATTACCATTCCAATAGAGAAATTTCCATTAAATTTTAG
>CAMNPQ010000171.1 GCA_946548305.1 uncultured Pseudobutyrivibrio sp. | reverse complement strand
TTGGTGAACTTAAGGCAGCTCAGGAGAAGCTTACAGAAAGTGCTCAGAAGGTATTTGCTAAGATGTATGAGCAGACACAGCAGGCACAGGGCGCAGCAGGTGCTCAGGGTGCAGGTCCAGATATGAGCCAGTTCACAGGCGCAGGTGCTGGAGCAAACGCAGGCTCTAACCCAGCCGACGACGTGGTAGACGCTGATTTCAAGGAAGTCTAGTTTTTTCAAAATATTATAATGCTGTGAAATAGCTACTAAAAGTTGGCAAGCGCAAGGAAGTTTACTCAACGTAAGCCAGTAAGCAACAAGCTCTTATATCTCTCAAGCGAGACATTTTAGTCGAGCGGAGAGATACTAAGGCTTGTAGCTGTAACTGGCGACGTATGGAAAGTGGTCTTTGGGAGCTGTCTGAAATAGATTGCTATTTCACGGCATTTTGTATAGTAAAGGATTGATATATTATGGCAGAACAAAAACGAGATTACTATGAGGTTCTTGGTGTATCCAAAACAGCCTCAGATAGTGAGCTTAAAAGTGCATATAGAAAGCTTGCAAAGAAATATCATCCAGATATGAATCCAGGAGATGCAGAGGCAGAAAAGAAGTTTAAAGAAGCCTCTGAAGCTTATGCAGTTCTTTCAGATCCTGAAAAGAGACGCCAATATGACCAGTTCGGTCATGCAGCCTTTGAAAATGGCGGTGGCGGAGCAGGTGGCTTCGACTTCTCGGGAATGGATTTTGGCGATATATTTGGAGATATATTTGGTAGCTTCTTTGGAGGTGGCGGCGGTCGTGCATCTAATGGTCCTATGCGTGGAGCAAATTTGCGTGCTGCAGTTCACATTACTTTTGAAGAGGCTGCTTTTGGTTGCGAAAAACAGCTTGAAATCACACTCAAGGAAGAATGTGCAATGTGCCACGGCACTGGAGCAAAGCCTGGTACCAGCAAACGTACCTGTTCAAAATGTGGTGGTAAGGGGCGTGTAATGATGTCTCAGCAATCGCTTTTTGGCATGGTGCAAAATGTTACCACTTGTCCAGATTGTAGAGGAACTGGTGAGGTGATTGACACTCCTTGTCCAGAATGTAGTGGAACTGGATATGTTGCTAGAAAGAAGAAGATATCTGTATCAATTCCTGCTGGTATTGACAATGGTCAGAGCGTTCGTATACGTGAAAAGGGTGAGCCAGGCAGAAATGGTGGACCAAGAGGCGATTTGCTTGTAGAAGTAATTGTTTCAAATCATCCTATATTCCAGCGTAGAGATATGGATATATATTCGTCTGCACCTATTTCCTTTGCACAGGCAACCCTTGGAGGCGAGGTTATCATTGATACCCTTGATGGCAAGGTAAGCTACGAGGTAAAGCCAGGTACACAGACTGATACCACAATCAGACTACGTGGTAAAGGTATACCTTCTCTTAGAAATAAAAATGTACGTGGTGACCAGTATGTCACACTTGTAGTACAGGTTCCTACCAGCCTTTCAAAGGAGGCTAAGGAGGCTCTTCGTAAATTTGATGAGCTTACAGGAAAAACCACATCAGGTGGTCCAAAGTCTGTGAAAGCAGAAAAGAAGAAAAAAGGCTTTGCAGATAAAATAAAAGATGCAATAGATGATTTATAAAAGTGACGCCATCTTGTTTTTTACAAGATGGCTGTTATTATTTGTGGGGGAAATATGACAATAATACTTGATAATATTAGTAAATCATATAATGGAAAAAAGGTCTTAGATAAGCTATATGTGGAGATAGAGGATGGTAGATGCTATGCTTTTGTTGGACCAAGTGGTTGTGGAAAGACTACAGCATTAAAAATTTTCATGGGACTTGAAAAGCCTGATGAAGGAAATGTGGCTAGGATGGGAGATTATAAGTATCCAACACTTCAAACTTCATATGTGTCTCAGGAAGGGCAGCTAAACCTAAAAAAGAGTGCAATTTGGAATGTGAAGAAAGCTCATAGATTTGCAAGCAAGGGTAGGGCTATAGAAGAACTGTCTCGATTTTTGCCAGAAGAAAAAATGGTATGTCCTGTGGGAGAATTAAGTCTGGTTGAAAGAAAGCTGGTGGAGCTGATAAAGGCATTATTTGTTCCAGGAGATTTTATAGTTTTAGATGATTTGTTTACTGGTATGCAAGATGATTTAAGAAAAGAAATAATAGACTATTTAATGAATATTAAAGGTAGCAGACCTATACTGTTTGCTCAGGAGTCTGAGGATGGTTTGGATTTTGCGAAGAAGGTATTTTTAAATTAATTGAAGTGAAACAGAAAAATACAGTTGTTTTTGCAATTTTTAATACCAAGTTTTATTCAGAAAAAAATCATAAAGGTGTAAAATAGTATCCAGAGGAGAAATTCTCTGGATTTTTTATTTCGGAGGGAAATATGCTACAGGAATCTATTAAAAAGCTAGTACAATATGGAATAAACACTGGGCTTGCACCAGAATGTGAGAGAGTCTACACTACAAATCTATTGCTAGAGTGCATGAAGGAGGATGAATATACCGACCCTGATTGCGATTTGAATAATATTGTTTTGGAGGATGTGCTAAAGGATTTACTGGATGAAGCAGTAAAACGTGGCATAATAGAGGATTCTATTACATATAGGGATTTGTTTGATACAAAGCTTATGAACTGCCTGTGTCCACGACCATCTCAGGTGATTGACAGGTTCAATGATATATATAAGAACGAGGGAGCAGAGGCAGCAACTGATTATTTCTATAATCTGAGTCGCAATTCTGATTATATTCGAACATACAGGGTTAAAAAGGATTTGAAATGGACTGTAGATACAGACTATGGCACTTTAGATATCACAATTAATCTTTCAAAGCCTGAGAAAGACCCAAAGGCTATAGCTGCTGCAAAAAATGCAAAACAGTCAGCTTATCCAAAGTGCCAGCTTTGTATGGAAAATGAAGGCTATGCAGGCAGAGCAAATCATCCTGCCAGAGAAAATCACCGTATTATTCCAATTACTATCAACGATAGCAATTGGGGATTTCAGTATAGCCCATACGTATACTACAACGAGCATTGCATCGTTTTTAACGGTGAACATACACCTATGAAAATAGAAAGAGCTACATTTGTAAAGCTTTTTGATATTGTAAAACAGTTTCCACATTATTTTTTAGGCAGCAATGCTGATTTGCCTATAGTAGGAGGCTCTATTCTCAGCCATGACCATTTCCAGGGTGGACATTACACCTTTGCAATGGAAAAAGCTCCTATTATTAAGGAGTTTTCAGTAAAGGGCTATGAGGATGTGACTGCTGGCATTGTGAAATGGCCACTTTCAGTTATCAGACTTCAATGTAAGGATGAAAAACGTATCATTGATTTGGCAGAGCATATTTTAAATGCATGGAGAGGATATACAGACGAGGCTGCATTTATTTTTGCTGAGACTGATAACGAAATGCATAATACAATTACTCCTATTGCAAGAAAGCGTGGAGATTTATTTGAGCTGGATCTTGCTCTTAGAAACAATATCACCACTGAAGAGCATCCACTGGGAGTGTACCATCCACATGCCCATCTTCACCACATAAAAAAGGAAAATATTGGTTTGATTGAGGTAATGGGGCTTGCGGTTCTTCCTAGCCGATTGAAGGGTGAGATGGAGCAGTTGGCTGATTACATAGTAAATAAAAAAGATTTAAGAAGTAATGAAGCCCTTGAAAAGCATGCTGATTGGGTGGATGAGTTTACAAAGAATTATGATCACATTGATGAAAGCAATGTAAATGAAATCCTACAGCAGGAGATAGGAAAGGTGTTCTGTGAAGTCCTGGAATGTGCTGGAGTATATAAAAACACTAAAGAGGGAATGGAAGGTTTCCTCAGATTTGTAAGCACACTTTAACATAATAAAACTTAAAAGCCACTGGAATCTATCCAGTGGCTTTTAAGTTATATATCTGCGTAGTTTACTACATTATTTCTACCATGCTCCTTGGCATAATAAAGAGCCTGGTCTGCTTTGTTTATTACATCATGGTAGGTTTCGTTTCTATTGTAGCGGCACAGCCCCACAGAAATTGTGATAGGACATATTCCATTATCTGCACTTTCTATAGAGGCTCTTAGTTTTTCAGCAAACTCCAGTGCCGAAGGAACAGTGTAGTCCACAAGAATCAAAACAAATTCCTCACCGCCCCAGCGAATGATATAGTCTCTACCGTATATCTGGCTTTTTATTTCAGTAGAAACAAATTTTAAAATGGCATCTCCAGCATCATGACCGTAGGTGTCGTTTACCTTTTTAAAATAGTCTATATCAAGCATTAAAACACAGGTGTTTTTCTCAAAGGTAAAACGCTCTGTGTCCTTGTTGATAAGTTCTTCTATTTTATATCTGTTAAATGTGCCTGTGAGCTCATCGGATACGGAACTTATTTCAAGCTTTTTTCTAATCAAATACTGGTCTGCATAGGATTTTTCCAATATGTAAAGCATAAGGGAAACACCCACAACCAGTGGCAGAGCCAGGGTAATCATTAAAGAAAATGCAGCATAATGGTTCCAGGTGTTTGAAATGGCAATATTTAAAAGCAAACAAGCATGTATGGGAATGTGGTATTTCAGTGGCATTGCCAGTCCTATGGCTAGAAAGGCAAAATGCATTATGATAAAGCCTTCTCTGGCAAAATCTCTGTTTGGAAGATACCAAATAGCCCAAATGGTACACCACATTGCCGCATGGGGGAGAAGATAATATAAATGTACTCCCTGCTTGTAGGTCTTTATATGTGGATTAAGATACCAAAACAACAAAACTGGTAAGATTATAGAAAATCTGGGAATAATTGTTTCGTAGGCAAATCGTCCAAATAGCTGACAATCAGTAATGAAATATGACATTTCCAGCAGACCTATCAAGACTGCAGAAAAGCCACTTACCTTTCTAAAGTATTCAAATTTGGACTGATAAAAATCATTTAGTTCATTCTTTTTTATTTTTGAAGTAATCATGCTTAGAATTATAATTGAATCAATATTTATAAACAACTAAATCATTATAACTAATGTTTAGGATAGTAACAACCTAGTGTATAAAACACACTTGAAAAAATTAGAATTTGGTATAGAATAATTTAGGATTGCAACTTCTGCAATCCTAAATTTGTTTGTGAAAGGATTTGTAATGAGTAAGGTTAGAACACGTTTCGCACCATCACCAACAGGAAGAATGCATGTTGGAAATCTTCGTACTGCACTTTATGCATACCTGGTTGCCAAGCATGAGGGTGGTGATTTCATATTAAGAATAGAGGATACTGATCAGGAGCGTCTTGTGGAAGGGGCAGTGGATATCATTTATCGTACACTTGCCGCTACAGGGCTTGTTCATGATGAAGGTCCAGACAAGGATAAGGGTGTTGGTCCTTATGTCCAGTCGGAGAGACAGGCAAAGGGCATTTATTTAGAATATGCTAAAAAGCTTATTGAAAAAGGCGAGGCATATTATTGCTTTTGTGATGATGAGCGTCTTGAGGAGTGTAAGCAGGTAATTGGAGGTAAGGAAATCCACATCTATGATAAGCACTGCCTTAATCTTTCAAAGGAAGAGGTAGAGGCTAATCTAAAAGCTGGTAAGCCTTATGTTATTCGTCAGAACAATCCACGTACAGGCACAACCACCTTCGTAGATGAGCTTTACGGAGAGATTACTGTTGATAATGCTGAGCTTGATGATATGATTCTTATCAAGTCTGACGGATATCCTACCTACAATTTTGCTAACGTAGTAGATGACCATTTGATGGGAATTACACACGTAGTTCGTGGTAATGAGTACATTTCTTCATCACCAAAATACAATCGTCTTTACGAGGCATTTGGCTGGGAAGTACCTAAGTACATCCATTGTCCACTTATTACAAACGAGGAGCACCAAAAGCTTTCTAAGCGATCTGGTCACAGCTCTTACGAGGATTTAATCGAACAGGGCTTTTTAACAGAGGCTGTTGTTAACTTCGTAGCATTACTTGGCTGGTCACCAGAGAATGACAACGAGATTTTCTCATTAGAGGAGCTTGTTAAAGAATTTGATTATCACCGTATTTCAAAGTCACCAGCTGTATTTGACATCACTAAGCTTAAGTGGATGAACGGTGAATACATGAAGGCTATGGACTTTGATAAGTTCT
>CAMNPQ010000170.1 GCA_946548305.1 uncultured Pseudobutyrivibrio sp. | reverse complement strand
GAAAGTGGTATAGCTTCTATCATAAGTGGAATATCTTCCGCTTCAAAACCGTACTGGTAAGAGGCCTGCTCCATAAGTTCTCTGAATAATTCCCTAGCCTTAGCGGAGCCATAAGCTAATTCTGATAGTTTAATGTGACGGCTAATTAAATCTTCTCTCGAAAGAGTGCATCTGATCTGGTTCTCGTTGATTCTTTCAATTTTCATAAAAATCACCTCCCGATCGAAATAAGATGCGCCAAAGCAAATTTCTTATTCGAATTATATATATATTATATCGGAAAGTAAAGGAAAGTTGGTATATAAATCATGATAAAAGTATTAAATTTTTATAAAATGACCGCGTTACAGAAAAATGTGTAAAATAAAATTAGGGGTTGAAATATAATTTTGTATGTGGTATAAAATTATCTGCGAGATGCCTTTCCGAAAGGAAGGAGCTGATGTAATATGATACCTCATGGTATTGAAGACGAGTATGATATAGTTCAGATACTGCAAGAAACAGCAGCTACAGCAGTATTACTTGTCAATTACAAGAAGATAGGAGCATTAAGAATTCTTAAGGCTATTCACAGAGCCCATCCTAATGCGCCAAACATCCTATCCGAAGCACATCTTTTACAAGGGATTAAATCATCCCAAATACCCACCATTTATAGTGTAGAAGATACAGCAGAAATGAACTACCTGGTTGAGGAATTTGTAGAGGGACCAACTCTACGGGAGTATCTGCTAGAGACGAAATTATCAAAAGAAGAACTAATACAGCTATCTATAAGTCTTTGTGATGTTATGGAAGCTTTACACATGGCAAAAGATGAGCCTGTAATATATCGTGATTTGAAACCAGAGCACATTATTTTGCAGGAAGGCAGAATACGTCTTATTGACTTTGGTATATCAGTAAAGAAATCAAAAGCGGCAAAGGCGGTGCCCCTTGGCACAAAGAAATGGGCTGCACCAGAACAACTGATAGGCGGTATTATTGATGAACGCTGCGATATATACAGCGTAGGAAAAATAATTGAGTACATGCAGATTAACAGTTATGGAAAAGATGATTATAAGATAAGAAAAATTGTAAATCGTGCGACCATGCCTGATATAGAAAAAAGAACAAGTTCTATAAAAGAATTGAAGCATCAATTGTATGAATTAAATAATTCAAACGACAATGAGAACGGAAAAGGTAATCTCGAAAAGAAAATAGCTGTGGTTGGAACAGACCATGCTGTTGGAACAACCCTGATTGCAATTAATATGTGCAGATACCTGAACAAAATTGGGAAAAAAGCATATTACAGGGACGTTGAAGGAGACTGTATTCACAAGCTTATGAGTAACCTTGAGGACGCAGTAATCAAGGAGGGAATTTTATACCACAAAAAATTCAAAGGCATTATAAATTATGGAGATGCCGTTGAACCACACATACCTCCAAAGGGTCTAAAGATAATTGATTGTGGGACAAATATAGATAAAGCTACAGATTGTGATGTGATAATTATGGTGATTAATTTATCCCCATGGAAAAATCAAAATTTACCAACATGGATAAATGATAAGTCTATATATATTCTAGGCAATCTTTCGTCAAAATTAGATTGCATTAAATTGGCGAAGCGCATAAAAAAGCAGGTCTATAAATATCCACAATTACAAAGTGTTAAAAGGTTAAACAAAGAGGAAGAAAGGATTTTTTCAACAATTTTGCAAAATGAAAAGGATATTTAAGCTTAAACATTGGGATGGAATATCAACAAAAGAAATAAAAAATTTGAAAAACAAAACAAAGACAATAGGAATAATTGGAGCATCAAGGAAATTAGGTGTAACTCATGTGAGCATTTGTCTTGCTAATTTTTTGCATTCTGCATTAAAGGAAAAAGTTTTATATATTGAGCTGGGAAACGAAAGCAGTTTGTTTGGGTTTGTAGGACAAACCAGGGTACAAATAGAAGATTCTGTAGGCTTTATGTATAAGGGAGTCATTTATGTGCTAGCATGCGAAATCAAAGAGGCGGTGAAGCTGATAGATAGTTATAAAGGATATATTGTAATTGATGTGACAAATATTTCTGAAGAAACAAAAGTAATACTAAACCGATGTGAAAAGCTAAATGTGATAGGTTCAATGAAACCCTGGTGTAAAGCGGATGTTTATAATCTCTTTAATTTGATGAAAGGAGGGGGCATAAAAAATACTTTGTTTTTAAACAAAAGTCAAGAAAAAAACGAAATAACTGAATTTATTAGAGCATTTAAAATACCTGGGGTTGCTTTGCCTATCATAGATAATCCTTTTTCGATAAAAGAGAAGGATTTTGCTTCTCTTATAAAAATGATAATGTAGCTGCTAAGGGAATGAGATATGAAATAAAGAAGGAGATTCTAGTGTCGTAAATCTCCATCAAAGTAAAAAAGACAAATAAAAAATAGAAGAATTTATATTAATGTAATGAACATGAGGGCAGGTTAGCTGCCCTCTTTTTCATGTGGACAAAGTGGAATTTACATGAGGCTTTTGATATACTTTAACGGAATATAAATAAAAGGGAGATGCTTATGAGCTATCGCAATAACAATAGAAGAAGACGAAAAAGATACCGAGTACCTAGAGGATATATATATATAGCAGCAGGATTGTTTTGCCTTATAGCACTTATCTTTGGAATATATCTTATAAGAAAATATACTCCCACAAGGGAGCATGCCGATATTAGCGAATATTTTAGCTATGCCCATGAGAATGAAGCAGCAGTTATTATAAATAGTGAATATATTGAGCCTACAGTGGATTTAGACCATGGTTATGCAACTGTTTTAGATGGGCAGGTATATTTAGAAATTGGTTTAGTAAAGGAATTTTTGGATGATGGGTATGTATATGACCCTACAGAAATAACACTTAGATATGCCACAGACACAGAAATCTATACTGCTACAATGGGCAGCAATAGCTATTTGGTTGATAAATCCAACAACACTTTGGACTCTAACATAGTTGTGGCTCAGGGAAATGGGGTGTTTATTTCTGTTGAATATTTGCAACTACTGACTGATTTTCAATACACTTACTTCGACAATCCAGACAGAGTGTTTATTGAAACCGCAGGCTACGAAAAACAGACAGCCACAGCAAAGGGTAAAGCTCAAATAAGAGTATTGAATGGTCCAAAGAGCCCTATATTAGAAGATGTTACAAAGGGTGAGGCCATAACTGTGGTTCGAGACACAGGAAAGTGGAGCTTTGTTATTTCAGAAAATGGTGTGATGGGTTATATGAAAAATAATAAAATTTCAGCACCAACTACCCAGGTAGTGCCTGAAAACCTTGCAGCTCGCACCTACAATCACATATCAGTAGACAAGGATATATCTTTGGTGTGGCATCAAGTGACTTCACAGGCTGCAAATGAGGATATAGCAAATGTGCTAAACAGTTCAAACGGTATAGATGTTATTTCTCCAACATGGTTTTATCTGAATGATAATAATGGGGGAATTGCTTCTTTAGCCAACAGCAGTTATGTAAATACCTGCCATGCTGCCGGGGTACAGGTTTGGGGATTAATCAGCAACCTGGAAGCTGATAATGTGGATACCACAACGGTTTTAAACACAACCTCCTCAAGAGATGCTTTAGTGAATAATCTGATAGCCCAGGCAATTACATATGGTTTGGATGGAATAAATATTGATATAGAGCAGCTTTCGGCAGATGCAGCTGATGGTTATATACAATTTATAAGAGAGCTTTCTATCAAATGTGAGAAAAACGACATCATTTTATCCATAGACAATTATGTCCCTACAGCATCATCAGCTATATACAACAGGGAAGAACAGGCTAAATATGGGGATTATGTGATTATTATGGGTTATGATGAGCATTACGCAGGAAGTCAGGAGGCTGGTTCTGTGGCTTCAGTTGGATGGGTTGAGCAAGGTGTGAAAGACACCTTGGAGGAAGTTCCAGCTGAACAGGTGATTCTTGGAATGCCATTCTACTGTAGAGTCTGGGAAATAGCTTCTGATGGAACAGTTAGCAGCAGTGCCTATGGGATGGATGCAATTCAGTCATATATGAGCACAAACAATGCTCAGGCAAGCTGGAATGAAGAATACGGACAGTATTATTCAGAATTTGTAAAAGGGGATACCACAGTAAAAATATGGGTTGAGGATGAAACCTCCCTGGAGGAGAAGCTAAAGGTTATGGATAAATATGGTTTGGCAGGGGGCGCATTCTGGAAGAAAGGATTTGACAGCACAGGAGCTTGGAATGTAATAGCGAAATACCTATGACTGACAATATAAATGTTGGTAAAGACACAAAAAAATCACTGTTTTATGGGGTTTGTAACACTTTAAAGTGTTTGTGTTATAAAGCAAAAGTGCTATAATTTTGAGTATGATTACTAGGATTATGGATGTATCTAGTGAGCCAATCAATATGGAATATATTAGAGAAGCCTCTAGAATACTTAAAAGTGGTGGATTGGTTGCATTTCCCACAGAGACTGTTTATGGTCTTGGGGGAGATGCCACTGACAAGGAAGCTTCCCGCAAAATATATGCGGCAAAGGGGCGTCCATCAGACAACCCACTTATTGTACATATAGCAAGGTTTTCTCAGCTTGAGGAAATTTCAGTAGATTTGCCTGCTACAGCTAAAAAACTGGCTGATGCATTTTGGCCAGGACCACTTACTATGGTGGTGAACAAAAACAAAGTGATTCCCTATGAAACTACTGGAGGATTAGATACGGTGGCAGTTAGAATGCCTAACAATCCAGTGGCACTTGCACTCATAGAGGAAAGTGGATGCATGATTGCAGCCCCTAGTGCCAATACATCAGGCAGACCAAGCCCCACAAAAGCCAGCCATGTATATGAGGATTTGTCTGGCAAGATAGAGGCTATATTAGACGGCGGTGCTGTTGATATAGGATTAGAGTCTACCATCGTAGATTTGACAGAAGATGTGGTGACTATCCTGCGCCCTGGTTATATCAATATGGATATGCTGCGTGAGGTGGTAGGAGAAGTCAGAATAGACCCAGGCATTGTCTATAACGACAAGGGTACAACATCTGGAGCAAGACCAAAGGCTCCAGGTATGAGGTACAAGCATTATGCACCTAAAGGGGATTTGACAATTATTTCCGGTGAGGAAGATTCAGTCGTTTCTACTATAAACAAAATGGCAAAAGAATCCATTTTAAGGGGACAAAAGGTTGGAATCATTTCTACATCTGAGACAGCGGGAAAATATTCAGATGGAGAGATACTTATTATAGGAGATAGAACTGATGAAAGAAGCATAGCTCACAATCTGTACGATATCCTTCGCCAGTTTGACGAGTTGGATGTGGATGTTATTTATTCTGAGAGCTTTGCTACACCAAATATGGGGCAGGCTATCATGAATCGATTGCTTAAGGCTGCAGGTCAAAAGACAATCGAAGTTTAGGAGAATTAGGGATGAAAAATATAACCAAGATAATCTTTGCCTCAGGCTCTGGTACATCCAGAGCACCAATGGCGGCAGCGATTTTTAAGGAGATGGAAAAAAGCGGCTCAATTATGTGTGAAGCCAGAGGACTTATAGTTCAGTTTCCAGAACCGCTAAACCAAAAGGCTGAGGCTATTTTAATCAGCAATGGAATAGAACTTAAGGATTACTCTTCAAAACAGCTAGAAGATTCAGATTTTGCTGACAACACTTTAGTTATTACAATGGAGGAGGTGCAACGGCAAAAGATATTAAATGAATTTGACAGTGCCACTGAGGAGAACACCCGCCTTTTAAATGAGCTTGTTGGGGACGAGCTGGAGGTGATGGATCCTTATGGTAGTTCGGTACAGACATATGGGCTGTGCTTCGAGGTGTTAAAGGCATCAATTGAGAAGTTAATAAGGGTACTTTCGGCATAAATTATTTACGTATTGGAGGATAAGACCATGAGTGACAAGAGACTAGATTATATCAGCTGGGACGAGTACTTTATGGGCGTTGCAGTATTATCGGGTATGAGATCTAAAGACCCAAATACACAGGTTGGAGCTTGTATTGTCAGCCAGGATAACAAGATTTTATCAATGGGCTACAATGGTTTTCCAAATGGTTGTTCAGATGATGAGTTCCCTTGGGCAAGAGTAGGGGACCCTCTGGAAAATAAATATTTCTATACAACACA
>CAMNPQ010000169.1 GCA_946548305.1 uncultured Pseudobutyrivibrio sp. | reverse complement strand
ACAGCCATCAATTTTAGCCGCCTCAATAACATCCTCGGAAACGCTCATAAAGCCTGCCACATAAATAAGCATCATGTAACCAGCATACTGCCAAACAGATACAATAATAAGTGCTGCGATAGCACCAGATTCTGTAGCAAGTAATGACTTAGCGTGTCCGCTTGAAATAGTATTTGCAAGCTCAACAAGGGCTTTGTTAAATACGAATTTCCAAACATAACCTAATACGATACCACCGATTAAGTTTGGAACAAAGAAACCTGCTCTAAAAAAGTTCTGACCTTTTATACCGCTTGTAACCATATATGCGATTATAAAAGCTACTGCATTAACAAGAATAACTGCAATTGCAGAATAAATGAATGTGCGTCCTAATGAAACCCAATATCCTGAATCCGCAAATGCGTTAGCGTAATTTTGTATACCAACAAATGGTTTGCTTCTAGATACACCATCCCAGCTGGTGAATGTAAGATAAAAACCATATATAAAAGGTATTATTACCACACAGGCAAATATCACAGTGGATACACCTGCGAAAAGCAAATACTGCTTTACTTTATAGCTCATTGTATTTGTTTTCATATTGATTTCCCTTCTAATAAAGAGGGCCCACAAGTTTTGCAGGCCCCATATAAACGATTGATATTAGTGAGCAATTGGTGTTGCTGTCTTGAAGTAATCCTGAACTGCTGTTACAAGCTCATCTCTTGTCATAGCTTCATCAAGGTACTTCTGCATAATCTCCTGTCCAACTACTGTCATGTGATCATCTGGTAAGTAGTTGTAGTTAGGGATAAGCTTTCCAGCATCAGCATAAGACTTAACTGATAATGAAAGTGGGTCAAGTGCTGAAGCATCAATGTTATCAAATGCAGGTACAAGTGCGCACTGCTCTGTGAGGAATGCGTTTCCTTCTGCATCACTTACAAGCCAGTTAAGGAAGTCAAGTGCTGCCTGTCTCTGCTCGTCTGATGTTGCATCTGAGCTATCAACAAAGATATACTTTGAACCGCCACCTACAAGCTTTGTATTTGTATCATCTGATGTGTTCTCAGGTACTGGCATGATTCCCATGTTTTCTGTGTAATCGTACTGGTTAAGTACTGACCAATCCCAGTTACCACCAAACATGAATGCGACATCGCCTTCTGCAAGCATCATAGATGATTCTTCACGGTCTGCATTTGCAGCTGAACCTCTTGCATAGTTGTATTCGATTAATGTGTCGAATGTATCCATAAGCTCATTGAACTTCTCGTTGCTTGCAAGGTCTTCCTCGCCAGCAAGAAGTGAATTTACGAAAGCGTCTGGATCTGGCTGCTGCTCATATACTTCTGCGAAGTAATGTGCGCCAAGTGACCAGTACTCTGAAAGTACAGCAACTGGCTTTTCCATACCACCAGCTACAAGCTTATCTAAAAGTGCCTGGAAATCATCAAGTGTTGCTACAGAAGCTGGATCAAATGTTTCTCCAGTAATAGCTTCGATAGCATCTGCATTATAGATGACACCTCTTGCTTCAACACAGAATGGGAAACCAGTAAGTCTGTCATTTACTGAAATACCAAGTGTTGTGTGGCTTACCCAATCTTCATTTGATAAATCGTAAGCATAGTCATCAGATAATGAATAAATATCTTTTGCGTCAACCATTGTAAGTGTGTATGGATCGTTAGATGCATACTTTGTTGCTACCTGAGATGCAACTGTTGTATCAGTATCAGCATTGTATACCTCAACGTGAACCCCTGTTGCTGCCTCATATGCCTCAGCCATTTCCTCAAACTGTGTCTGAATCTCAGTCTTTGAATTCATAATTGTGATTGAGACCCCTGAGCCTGATGCGCTAGAACTAGAAGATGTAGAGCTGTCTGATGCTCCATCTGAGCCGCCGCAAGCCATAAGTGAGGCTGCCATTGCAGCTACCATCGTAAGTGATAATAACTTCTTCTTCATTACAATTAACCCTCCTTCATAGGTTGTGTGTTGTTTATGTGAAGATAATATCACCCTGTTTTATATATGTCAATCGGTTGACATATATTTTGATGCATAAATTATCCTTTTTGTTAATATAGTTCAATTTAAATATCGTTTTATTGTGCATTATGCGCATATACAGCCTAATATTTGAGTGCTTTAACATGTTAAACGCATGACATATTGTTACGTCAGTTGACATACTGGTACTATTTTTTAATCCTGTGTACAAATAAAAAAGGCGTTATCGTAAATACGATAACGCCATCCGTTCCAACATTAATTATTAAAGATCTACTGAACCAACACGATCCTTGTTTGCTACATAGTAAATTTTACGCTCTTCAGGTTTGATATAAATGCTGATTTCCTCAAGCGTCTCTTTCTTGTAGTCCTTCTTGAACTGAGCCTGTGCCTTCTTTAAGCACTCAGCCTCTGTGAACTCACGATCCTGATACTGAACTACAGCTGATACAGCAACTTCTTTCTTAACCTTTGCTGCTGCCTTCTTTACAGCCTTCTCAGCAGTCTTCTTTGTTTCAGTTGCCTTATTTGTTGCAGTAGCCTTAGCCTTTGTTGCAGTCTTCTTAGCTTCTGTAGCTTCCTTCTTTACTTCCTCAACAGCCTTCTTTGTTGCTTCGCTAGCACTTGCTGCTGCAGCCTTTACTGTGCTAGCAGCTGATGCAGCTGACTTTTTAACATCATCAACTGTTACCTTTGCTTTTGTTACCATTTTTTCACCCTCCTATATGAGCAAAACAATTGTTATTTTTTTATTTATCGTATATTATAGTCATTTACTCTTACAATTGCTAGTGTTATTAGGTAATTTTCTACCAAATCACTAATAAAAGCAAAAATCTCTTAGCTTTTTAGTACAAAATGTGTAACTATTACAAATACTCATTTAGTGTTTCAAACAATTTCCCGTTTGTAAGCTCTGATGCGTCCTCCGGAAAATCAATTTCCTGCCATAATTTTGTATTCATATCTGAGAAATATCTATCCTCTAATTCAGACACTATATCCTCTAATACCTGCTTGCGACGATTCTCTATAATTACTTCCTTGTTTGCCTCAGATAATTCTTCGTTATATTTATCAAGACACTGGAAAAAATAGTAGCCCCCATCTGCTGCAACAGCAGTAGACACCTCATCAGTATCCAGATTAAAAACTACCTCATCCACATTTTCATCATACTCACCTCTGGCAAATGTCACCTGATATGTATCGAGCTCTGTGTATGTGGATGCAAGTCTTTCGAAGGTGTATCCGTAATCTATCATTTCCTGGATTTCATTGGCAGTATTTTCATCTGACACAAATAGCACAAATGCCTCCATAACTCTGGCTTCATCCTCAGATACTTCCTCATCTACAGAATCCATCAGCTCCTCATAAACCTTTGAGGCAAGCGCATAGCGCATATATATTTTTTCTATATCCTTTTTTGCAGCCTTCGTAAAAGTTTTTTCTGCGGAATTCATAGATTTATAATACTCACTTGCAGCACTTGAACATGCCTTTTTTTCTGCATCTGTCAATTCTATTTCATTTTCCTTGGCATACAAATTCAAAACATATACTTTTGTCAGATGCTCCATTGTCAAATCCTTTATTGATGATGACATGGTTCCCACATCATAATCCTCTGACCAGAGATTGACTCCATTCACAGAACCATATATGTTTTTTTCATTTAAAAGATATACCAGTGCCTCTTTTTTAGAACACTTCATATCTCCTATTTTAAAAACAGTATTATAGCCACTTGGTGTGCCAAAATACACTTCCTTGCCATCAATAGTGCATCCCGAAAGTGAAACACACATTATTAACGTAAATACGATATTTCTTGTCCATTTAAAAAACTTCATATCAGCCCTCTACTATTAAATATCTTCCATCCTCAAGAGGAAAAACTTCTTGTGCAGACAATATCTCCTCCTCAGACATTCCAGCAATATCCATTCCATCCTCAAGATATTCAAAAACTTCTTTTTTATTTTTGCACACAACTGCGCATACATCCTCTAGAAATTCCAGTGCCTCATCATAGGAGTCAGCCACTTTCTCTGGAAACAGCTGAAGCTGATTTTTTAAAAATGTGTCCACCACTATTTTGTCGTACATATCTGTATACTCCTTTCTAATGCAAAAGAATATATTAATACTTCTTTTACCTTTGTGCCATACGAAGCCTCAATTGCATTTTTGTAAAGCTCCAATTGCTTCTCATATCTTACCATCAATTCCTTATCATCGTCCACCCTATCAGTCTTATAATCCATCAGAACTATTCCATCATCCTCTTCCCAGAAGACGTCGATTATTCCCTGAACTAAAATCATTTCTTCACCAGATTCATTGTCGTTAAAAAGGGTATTGGCATCAGAGCCGTACACAAATGGCTTTTCTTTATAAAGCTTTCCTGCGGCTGCTGCAGCTGCCATACGTATAGCCGTATCATCCCTCAAAAATGTTTTCAGCTTGTTTAGATTGATTCTGGAAAACTCATCCTCTGACAAACACTTTACATTTTTCATGTACTGCAGCTGCTCATCAAATGATCCTAATAAATCCTGATTCGTAAAATCGAAGCATTCTAAAAATCTGTGCATGGCAGTTCCGTATAATGCACCTGCTGGCACCTTGCTATCCGCATTATCATTTACGCTTTCTTCTCTCATAAACATCGGAATATAGCTTTCATCCTCATTATAGATAAAAGCAGGTGCTGCATCAGCATTAAACATGAATGCATTCTCCATTGCCTGATGCTTTATCTCAGAAACGGAATACTTGCTTTTGTACTGGCTATCCTTGATACCATCATATTTAAAAGCCAATGTGTTTGCGATAGGATTATCAGCAAACTCATCTATATCTTCAAGCATCTTATCAATGGCATTCTTCACCTGGTCTTTTATAACCGCCTTTTCCACCTCATCAACAAAAAGCTCTTCGCAATCAACGATTCTTTTTTTATAAGTGTAACCAGATGCGTTTAAAGCCCTGATAATTAACTCTATACTGCTAGAAGCTTTCAATTTTGTATAAGTATCAAGTACACCGCTGTCACCTGAAAATTCACTTATTTTATCTGCAACAGCTTTGTCCTTGGTAGGTTTTATGGCAGATGTGATAATAAGCTTATCCACTGCACGGGTGAGGGCTACATAAAGAATTCTTAAATACTCACCTCTGGAATCGGATTGATTTGCAAACTTAACCAAATTATAAAGTGGCGTGCTATAGGAAAGCCTGGTGTCTGGATTTCTGTAGTTCATGGCAAGACCTAGCTTGTCATCATATACAAACAATCCTCCTTCGTTTTTAAAGGGCTTACCACAGCCTGCCAGAAATACCACAGGAAATTCCAGTCCCTTACTTTTATGAATGGTCATAATGCGAACTGCTTCATCATTTTCAGAGACGATTTTAGCAAGCCCTAAATCCTCATCATAGGTCTTAAGTCCCTCTATATAATTTATAAATCTGGAAAGCCCTTTAAAGCTTGTACCCTCAAAGCTGACAGCTTCGTCTATAAGCTTGTTCAGATTTGCCGCTGCCATAGCCCCTGATTTACGAGCTTTGGTGTAAATAAAATAGTTGGTTTCCTCTAATACATGTTCAATAATTTCATGAATAGGAGTATCTATTGCTTCATCCCTAAAACGGTTTAAAAGAGTAAGAAATGCACCTATATCCTCATCCTTATCGGTCTCCCATTTATCCAGTATACATTGGTACAGGCTTACCTCCGGGTTAGTTGCTCTAATCTGAGCCAGCCTCTCTGAAGAGAAATTAAACATAGCTGAGTGAAGCACTGCTGCAAGAGGAATGTCATTAAAGGGGTTATCTATCACATTTAGCATAGATAAAACTGTGTCTATTTCCTCCCTGTCAAAAAATCCTGTTTCCTCTGCCACATAGGCTGGAATACCATTAGCCTTTAGTGTGGCAATATATTTATCACCATGCCCCTTGACTCCACGCATAAGAATAACTATGTCGCCTAATTTAAGGGGTCTAAGCTCTCTTCCATTTTCCCCCTTACAGCTTACCTGAAACCCCTCCGCCATAAGCTCCTTGATTCTTTTAGCAATGACAGAAGCCTCCAGCACATCACCATCATCTATAGCCACTGCCTGCATGGTTTTCCCATCCTGGGTAGCGATAATCACCTCTGCCTCATAATCAGAGGGCTCTCCCTTAAAGCTTTCATCCCCCAGCTT
>CAMNPQ010000168.1 GCA_946548305.1 uncultured Pseudobutyrivibrio sp. | reverse complement strand
GCAATACTTTGACGCTCTTATTATGTCCATTAATCAGTTCAACTTGATTATTTATCAATAGGATAATACTATTATCTAGCATCTACTATAATATTCCCTCTAAAATACTCATCACACCATTTAAATTTGCTATGTCTGTCTTTACATTTCCTGTCTCCAGGGAATGATTTGCATCTGGAATAACTGCATAGGTTAAAGACAGCTCCTGGCAAAGCTGAATGCACATATCGGTGTCACACAAAGGATCTGCACTGCCATGAAATACCATGCCCTCACAGTTATTTATAAAAGCAAAGGTCTGTTCAATTGGAGTGAATACAATCATATCCGCATCTAATTCATATGTCATATTATATCTGGCGGCAATGGCTGTTCCTATGCTCTTTCCAATAAAAGCAACCTTCTCATAATCCGTAAATGCGATACTTTTAAGCTGTTCCACGACCTGACAAAAAGCATCATCAAAGGCTTCCTGCATTTTATTGGCATCGCCTTTTATAGCAGAAAAATCTTCTTTGAAGTTATACGTTACTTCTACAATATCATAGTTTTTGTTCTTAGCCAGCTTCTTCGAATAATACAAAAGAGGCTTGTCGCTGTGATACCCTATTCCTGGAAATACTACTGCTAATTTCTTACTCATATCTTCTCCTAAGCTTAAATATTTTTAAATCAATCCTGCAAATACCGTTGCAAAAACAACTGTAATAATACCTGCAACGGCAATTGAAAGTGAGCTCATGGCACCTTCCACATCCCCCAGTTCCATTGCCTTTGCTGTTCCAATTGCGTGAGCTGCTGTTCCAAAAGCCAGTCCCTTTGAAATGGGTTCTTTAATGCCAAACAGTTTACAGATGAACTCCCCAAAAATATTTCCTAATACACCAGTTATAACAATTACCGCTACTGTAATTGTAACATATCCTCCCAGTTCTTCCGACACTCCCATTCCTATTGCTGTAGTAATTGACTTTGGAAGAAGGGTTACGTAATTTTCATGGGAAAGCCCCATCAGCTTTGCCAGCACATACACTGTGACTAACGAGGTAATCACACCAGAAAAAACTCCAGCTAATACAGCCTTTGCATTGTTTTTAAGTAATTCCCACTCTTCAAACAAGGGTATAGCCAGACACACAGTAGATGGTGTCAGTAACCAGCTAAGGTACTTAGCCCCCTCATTATATGTATCATAGCTTACATTGCTGGCCACCAAAACTAAAATCGTTACTACAATGGATATCAAAAGGGGATTAAAAAATCCAAACCCAAACTTCTTTTTAAGCCAGGCACCTATTGCATAAGAGACTAAACTGATAGTCACGCCTGCGTATGCACTATTTTGCATAAACTCTGTCATGTCCTGTCTCCTTTCCACTGCTTCTAATTATTGTCTGAGATATGATTCCTGTAACTCCCATAACAGTAAAAATAGTGATGACTGTAATAATAGATACCGGAATCAAAACAGGCTTTAGCACATCCCATGATGACATGAGCCCCACCCCTGCTGGGATAAACATCACTGGCATTATTTCTATGAGAAATTTGCCTGTCTCCCTAACCTGGTTTAGCTTTATTATTCCTGTCAAAAGACAAACAAACATAATAACCATTCCATAAATACTAGCTGGAATAGGCAATGGCAAAACATCCTTCAATATTTCACCAATCAATGAAACTGCTAAAATAATTAGGAACTGCTTCAAATACTTCATTTTAATATTCTTCTTTCATAAAAAATTAGGGCTCAGGTGTTATTCCCCCAAGCCCCAATATATTATACTACTTCAAAATAAATATATTGTCCTTTTTTCAGTACCAAAGATATTAAAAATATCTTTACAATCATTTAACCAAAATCTTTCTGGCAATATCTATGCCGATTTTATAAGGTAATGGTCTTAAATCCCTGTCTGCTTCCTTTAGCTTTTCTCTAATGCTAATGTGCTGTGGGCAATGCTGTTCACATTTGCCACATTCTATACACTGGCTGGCAAATCCAGGCTCCTTTCGCAAGCCCATATTCTGAGCAAATTCGAATCTGGCAGCGGACTTTTTTTCCATATACATAAGATTATAGTAATGGAAATTACCTGGGATATCCACACCTTTAGGGCATGGCATACAGTATCTACAGCCTGTACATCCCACCTTCTCCCGTTCTTTGATAATTGTTTTTATTCTATCTACCAATTCAAAATCAGCTTCAGTGAAATCGTTGGCAACAGTTTCAGATGCAATCCTTATATTTTCATCTAGCATCTCCATTGAATTCATACCTGATAGTACGCAGGTGACTTCAGGCTGATTCCATAGCCATTTTAATCCAAGCTCTGCAGGAGTGTATTTCCTGTCATGCTTTTTCAGTTCTTCCTTTGCTTTTTCTGGAAGATTAACCAGCTTTCCTCCTCTAAGAGGTTCCATAATAACCACAGGTATTCCTTTTTCGGCTGCTGCATGCAGTCCTTTTTTCCCTGCTTGAGAGTTTTCATCCAGATAATTATATTGTATCTGGCAGAAATCCCAATCATAAGCATTTAGTATTTTAAGGAACATATCTGTGTCACCATGATAAGAAAAACCTATGTTTTTAATTTCACCAGAAGCTTTTTTGTCTTTAATCCATTGCTCTATTCCTAAAGTTTGCAGATGCTCCCACTCGCTAAAATCTGTGAACATGTGCATCAAATAATAATCTATATAATTGGTTCTCAGGCGGCTAAGTTCCTCATTAAAGGTCTTCTCTATCTGCTTATTGGAACGCATGAGATATTGTGGCAGCTTTGTGGCAATCTTTACCTTTTCTCTATTTCCAGTTTCCTCTAAAATTCGCCCCAAGCACTCCTCACTGCCAGGATAAATATATGCTGTATCAAAATAATTGATTCCTGCTTCTATTGCATGTTCTATCTCTTTTTTTGTTTTTTCATAATCAATTGCAGTGCCCTTTTTTGTAAATCTCATGCAACCATAGCCTAGCTGTGAGATGGCTTCACCAGTTTTATCATTTCTATATCGCATATCAGTCCTCCTTTGAATTGAATTATACTATAAATACAGGGCAATTAGGATTATATTTTATTTTGCGTTATTCAATTGTTTAAAATCAACAAAAGCCTTAAGAATTTTTCTTCTCAAGGCTTTCTCTCATTTTATATGACTTCTTAGCAAATTCTTCTATTTCAACATCTCTTCTGGCAATTCTTTATTACATCTTCTATATAGCCCTAAATGTTAGGCTATTCTTCACTATTCTCTTAAGCATAATATATCCAATTATAGCAGTGAGCACCTCGGCAATAATAAATGTAAACCAGATAACGGATTTCGAAGTAGTTCCTGAGATTACCATATTTGAAAATACTAATGCTACAGGAATAACAAGTGCAAACTGTCTTAAGACTGAAATCACAAGAGACTGTGGTCCTGCATTAAGTGCTTGGTATATTCCCTGGAAGGAAATATTAAATCCTGCAAATAAGAAGCTTATAGAAACTATTCTCATGGCCGCAATACAAATATCTTCCGTCTCTCCTGCAAGTCCAAACATATTTGCAAATGGACTTGCAAATACTTCTAAAAGCAATGTACCTAAAAGCATGATTGCTGATGTATAAAGTATACCCCATTTCATTCCTTCCTTGATTCTTTTTTCATCCTTCATTCCATGAGCAAAGGATATAATTGGTGTAATTGTATCCCTCATACCAAATGCGGCAAAAAGTATGAATTGCTGTATCTTATAATAGAGACCATACGCAGTAACCACATTTTCTCCAATGCGAACAAAGATAATATTTAGTAAATAAGTCATTATCGACATGAGAGCCTGAGCTATGATGGCTGGAAAACCTATTGAATATATTTCCTTAACCATTGCACCCTTCAGTTTTAAATACTTTCTGTCATTTGAAATCTCATTATCGTATTTACGATGGAAGTACCAGCCTAGTCCCATTGATACAAACTGACCTATTACTGTAGCAAGTGCAGCACCAACTACCTCCATCCTAGGAAGTCCAAGTAATCCATATATTAAGATTGGATCAAGAACAATATTTGTTAGTGTTCCTGCAATCTGAGCAATTGTAGAATACTTTGACCTTCCATGTGCCTGAAGTAGCTTCTCGTAAACTGTAAAATATACATTTCCTAATGAGAGCATGCAGCAAATCCTTAGATATACCACAGCCATGTCATAAATCACCTTGTTAGTTGTCTGGGTTCCAATATAAAACTTTACCCCAAAAGCACCAAATAAAAAGAATACCGCAAAAATAATAAATGCCAGCACTTTTGTTGTGCCTGTTGCACGTGATGCTTTCTCATAATCCTGCTGTCCCAGGCTTCTTGCAACCACCACATTCATACCAACACCAGTACCAATTCCTAGTGCTATTAATAAAACCTGCACTGGAAAAGCCAGGGTCAGCGCATTCAGTGCCATCTCCCCATTTGCTCCCATATTTGAAACAAATGCCGAGTCCACTATGTTATATAGTGCCTGCATCATCATAGATAAAATAATTGGTGTTCCCATTTTTAACATCAGCTTATTTACTGGTGCTTCCTTCATTGGATTGTTCATTAATACCTCCATACAAAAAGCGTGTGCAACGAGCCACCATACATACGCTGGACTTACGCTTTCGCTACACACGCTACTTATTTCCAAATATGAAATTTATCAGAAAGTCTATAGATTGTCCAAGGACATTTTGCACAAATCTTAATCAAAGCTAATAACGGTCTCAAGCATCTGCACAAATTTCTCAAGCCCTAGCTTGTCATCCTGTGAGAATCTATCAAGCTTTGGACTGTCAATATCAAGAACGCCAACTACCTTTCCATCCTTGTGAATTGGAACTACTATCTCAGAATTAGATGCCGAGTCGCATGCAATGTGTCCTGGGAATTCATGCACATTTGGAACCACAAGAGTCTCATCATTTTCTGCTGCAGTTCCGCACACTCCCTTACCAAGTGCAATCCTAATACAAGCTACCTTACCCTGAAATGGTCCAAGGAGTAATGAACCCTTATTCATCAGATAAAAGCCTGCCCAGTTTAAATCTGGCAATGCATCAAAAATAATTGCTGATGCATTTGAAAGAACTGGAATATAGTTTGGCTCATCCTCCGCCAATGCCTTAATCTGTTCTGCTAATAAATTATAATCTGTCATGCTTCCTCCTACATCACACAGCTTCTGCCGTCTCTGCCTTCCATGTTATCATCCTTAACATATCTGGCATTGAACTCCATATTAATCTCACGAAGCTCCTTCTTACCTTCAATATAATCATCATACATCTCAGCTAAGCCTGCCATGCAGCCATCACAGTTCGCCTCAATATTTCCAAGAGATTCCTTTACAATCTGCTCTCTTTCTTCTTTTGTTGTGTCTTTGATTAAATATGACATATCACATCTCCATTGAATAAAACTATATTTTGTCCAATTATACATCATTTACAAAAAAAGAGCCAGGGCGTAGCATCTCTGGCTCATATACTCTAAAGGTATTTAACAGCAGTTCCGTATGCCATAACCTCTGCTGCACCTTGCATTACAGATGATGATGCATATCTTATTCCTACAATAGCATCAGCTCCTAGCTGCTCGGCTTCATCCACCATTCTTTTAGTAGCAATCTGTCTTGCCTCCACCAGCATATCTGTGTAGCCTTTTATTTCTCCACCAACTAGTGTCTTCATACCAGCCATAAAATCCTTACCAAAATTCTTTGACTGTACGATTGTTCCTTTCACTACTCCAATAACCTCAAAATTCTGTCCTGGAATTGTTTCAATACTTACGAGCTTCATAAATTTCTCCTCCTTCTATTTCCTTTAATCTTTGTTTAAGTGCAATAACTGTTCCAACAATCATGGCACCAAAACGTGCTACTATGATAGCAATAAATCCAAGTGGTGTATCTGGGGCACTCATTGCTGTTAATCCGATAAAAATAATCATAGCCAAAAAGAATGACTTCTTGCTGACTTAACAATGAAATTGTCAGCAAGAATCCTGCTTTGCAGGACAACTTTTCCATTACATGTAAAAGTTGGTCAGATACGATTTCCGTTTTTCTGATGAAAAACAAAAATCTATACTATACTGACAGCTGCTGCAATAATAGGCCCCTGCTCCTCATAAAAGCGGATATTCTTTTTTGTAATCCCAACTAGTTCTTCTACTTGATTAATCTTCATGCTGTCTCCAAAAACTCTTCTAT
>CAMNPQ010000167.1 GCA_946548305.1 uncultured Pseudobutyrivibrio sp. | reverse complement strand
TTAACTGGGTGTTAAACCACGCATCAGAATATGGCTTCAATATTAATAATATATTTGCAGTTGGTGACTCAGCTGGTGCTCATATATTAGGCTTGTTTTCAGCTTTATGCACAAATGAGGAATATAGAAAGAATTTCGATTTCAAACCACCTGTAAATTTTAAACCCAAAGCAATTGCATTAAACTGTGGAGCATTTAAACTGACATTATCAAATGATCCACAGGATATGAACACTGGATTGATGTATGATCTTATGCCAAATCATGGCACCGATGAAGAAATGGAAATGATTAACGTTTCCTCTAAAGTGAATCCTGAATATCCGCCTACCTTCGTGGTAACAGCTACTGGAGATTTTTTAATAGATCAACCAGCCATTATTATAGACATGCTTATAAAAAGCTCTGTTCCTCACGAATTTCATTTTTACGGTGATAAAGATACTGAGCTTGGTCACGTATTTATGTTGAGAATTCGGGAGGATGCTGCAAAAATATGCAATGATGAGGAGTGTGCATTTTTTAGAAAAAACATGGACTAAGCCCAAGTCTTGAATGATAAAAACACAATCTACAGGTTCTTGATTTTCTGATGAAAATCAAGAACCTGTAGATTTAATAATTTCTTCTCCTCTTCTTCAAATCATATTTATATTTAGATTTCTTTAATCAGCGGTCAAGGCTAATTTTTGTAGAGAAACCGCTGATTAAAATCCAGCTTTTCCAACTTCATTTTATAAATAATTAGTCTACAATAATTTCAACATTATTGTCACGTGAATATTCCAAAAGACTTATCGTTTCGTCAATTAAACTTTTACCATCTGAAGTTGTATACAATTCCGCACAAGAAGAAATAGAGTTATTGATTTTCCAGGGAGCCTTCTTTTCAGGATGCTTATAATCATATACATATTGATTAACATCCACTTCTTTAAGAATATTCCGAATAATTTTCATTTTCTCCAGAGTTTTTGCAACATTTTCTTTTTTACATTCTCCAGTTTGTAAAAACATTAATAGTATGGTTGCATCCTCATCTAATTTATCAAGAACTCTAAGTTTAATGGTCGAATATAATGAATTCCACACAGGTGCTGTTCCAACGTCAACCGTTTTTTTATAATCTGATGCTACTAATCTCATATTTATAACCCCACTACATCAATCGGAATATTTGGATAAATATCGTCTAAGACTGTCCAAATATTATTTTCAACAGCAGTTACAGTTTCTGTGCTAAAGCCTCTTCCTGTGACATCTAGCACAATTCTTTGAGTAGAACCTGCTGGTAAATTCGCAACCCTTGCCCCTACTTCTCTCTCAAGTTCACTATATAATGTATTTAATGAAGCTGAGCTTTCCAAGTTATAATATTTTACTTCAATTGCTTCTATATGATCTACACAATCAACAACTACATCTGGGCGAGTTGCTCCTTTTGTACCAAAATCTACAAGCTCTCCATCCAAATATGATAATTGTTCATATCCGCCATACTCATTAAGGGCTCTAAGTTCTGCTTGCTGCCACTGTGCTAAATCATCTGATATTTCTACTGTTCCCTTTGCAACTTCTTCGGCATCTTTTAATGCTTTTGCTGTTCTATTAATCTTAACTGCTTCGCTGGCCCCACCTAGAACAGCACCAGAAATAGCACCCCATTTAAAGCCTTCACTTGCAGCAAGAGTGCCCGCTTTTATTGCAGCATTAAAATCTTTTGTTTGAATTCCTTCTATAACGCCTGCTGATATTCCACTCAGAGCTCCTGCAGAAAGTGCCATTGTTCCAGCCGTTTCTGCTGATGCAGCAAACACCATACTTATTGGTGCTAAACCAGCACCTCCAGTTACCACTGAAACTGTAACGCATACAAGAATTACACCACTTCCTATTGCAACATTTTTTATTACTTGTTCGTATGTGTCGTCATAATCCTCAAATTTCTGGACAACAGTGGTTCCATCTGTGCCTAGAGTAAACACATATGGAGTTCCTTGATACTGTTCATCTAATTCTTCTAGAGTATATCCAAAGAAAATATTTGCTTTAGAATTATATGCGACTTCTTGGAGATACTCCTTTGAGTAATAGACTGTATTTACTTCTTCAATTACATAATCTTCACTTGAAAACTCATCCACAAGACCTGAATAAACGGTATCTTCCACATATTGAAGCAACTCTGGATCATCCAATCCAGCAAATGAAGGTATTTCATCTGTGCCAACATCGGTTAAAACAGATTCCTCTTCAGTTATATCTGCAGAATCTCTATTTTGACCTGTAGTCACGGCACCTTCCGATGAATTATTAGTCGGTTCTGCCGCTTGACCACATCCGCACAACAGAACTGTGCAAGCTAATACTAAGGCTATAATTCTTTTCATTATTTGCCCTCCTCGTCTTCTTGCTTCTCATCACTTACATTTAGTTGATCCATCATATTTTCTGTTAATTCTTTGTTATCAGGCTCTTCAATTTGTATATTACTGATTCTTGCCCTCTTATAAATTAGCAATATACTTACAAGGATTATGAGCACAATAATAATTGCATAGAACACATATGATGACGAGTTATTATTAGAATTCTGCTCGACCTCATCTACTTCTTGTTCTTGACTAGCACTTTCCTCATTTTCCTCATATTCCTCTTGAACTATAGGCTCAATTACCTCTTCCTTGATTTCATTAGACTCTTCAGTATTTATTACTTCGACAGTTTCTCCTGTCGAAGGAAAAACAATACTGCCATCCTCTCCAATTTGCGCCCCTTGCATCAGGATGTCATTAATTTCACTTACAGTTTTTCCTGTAGCAGCTAGTGCCTTTAATATTGGACTAGTACCAACATAAATTGTTTTTGTAGTTGATTCATTGGTATATAAATTCTTTACGGTAAATGTATACTTACCTACATCAGTATATGATTCCCCGTCCTTTGCAGGTCTGTTAAATCTAACGTCTTCTGTGTATACATCACCTTCAAGACTTATTTCTGTTCGTTGCACATCAATGGTAAGATATCTAGATTTTGCCATATCAAGCATAAATCCATTTGGAGTAATGCCATTATTAGCTAACTCATTTCCCGTTGTTACGTCGAATGGAAATATCATTGTGTTACCATTTCTGATTCTAAAATTAAATGCAATTTGGTAATTAGTTTTAGAATCAATTCCATCCTTGTCTTTTATTTCATAATCTAGGGCAACTTCATAATCACCTTCTTCAAAAAGCTCTACCTTAGTGTCTGCACCAGTTCGCACATTCGCAGCCAAATAGTCGGTGTAAACAATAGGTTTATGCACATTCCCCTCATAATCTGTATATCTTATTATTAGGGTTCCATGTTTAAAATTTGTTTTGTCTACTTCGAATTTCTCATCCCAACCATCTTTATCTTCGTTGATTACCAAATTGGATTTATTATCCAAACAATTAATATCCTGTTTTAATGTAAACCAAAGAGTGACCTGGTCACCTGCATTTTTTAAAAATGTATACTCGCCTGTTGCGGAATCTTCTTCTTCTCTTGTAAAGCCATTAACTGTAAATACTCCCAAATCCCATCCATAATGTGGATCTTTTTGCGTTATAGACTCAGTTCCAGTATATCCTGAATCCTTTTTTGTCTTATTTCCAAGCACCTGTCTAGGTGTTGTGGCTGCCGTTGAAGTATTTCCAAGATTTTCGACATCATTTATTAAATAAAAATCGAAAACTTCTGCATACTTTCTTCTTTCGTAATTATTAACATTTACAAATGCAATTTTTTTATCTTCAATTTGCTTTTCTACTTCATAAACGATAATTACACGATAATAACAGCCATTTACTTGCTGAATATCCTTTGATGTGTAAAAAGCCTCCACAAATTCACTTTCAGTATCAGCTATATCATAAAAGCATGAATCAGTAATCCATGATTCTCCATCTAATGATGATTGTAAAATAACAGCTCCGCTTAGAATTTTTTCTTCTAGTTTTTGACCATCCACCGTTTTTGACGAATCATCCATAAAATGCCACGATTCAGCATCTGAGGTGTCAAAAGCATTACTAACAGCATAATTAAAAGTCACATTTCCACTAGACACCTCATAAGCGGAAAATCCATTTACTTGCGATTTCTCCTTAATATTTCCACTTAATGTAAATGTGCCATAGTTGGTTGAATTATTGATTACTTTATAAGCTTGGAAATCTGAAATCTCATACTTAGAATCTTCATCATCAAAACGATACAAACTACCAGCTACTGACTTTGTGGTCTCTTTTGCCTGCGCAGATTGCGGAGTTAACACAGAACTAAGAATACCAGCTACAAGTGCTGATATCACCACTGCTGCTCTTAATTTGTTTAGTAATTTTTTATTGACCTTCATGTTCCCCTCCCATATATGTCCTATAAATTCTTATTTCAGAATATATAAATATCAAACTTCTACTTTAATTTATTTTTTTATACCTTTCTTCGAAAAATCTAATATAAACAGTACTCTATAACAAAATAAGACTGCGCCCAAAAGCACAATCTTATTCCAAATCCATTTATACATTTTTGTTTATCGTCTTATTAATTAAAATAAAGCCTAGTTCTGCCCATAGCACTGAAACCACATCAACAATACATACTATTCCTATATTTCTAAACATCTTCGTACCTAAAAATATACCTAAAATGCCCCCCATAACAAGAAAAACGCATATAGCTTTCACACTAATATCTCCTTCCCCTCTTCTCCCCTTTACATCATTTTTTAAATTGAATACTACAATAAAAAATGCTATTTCCTGTATTATATATCCTGAGATACCGTATCTCAAGATACCGTGTCTTAATTCACGTTATTTTCACAAAATCCTTTTTATATAATTTTCCTCAGAGGAAACTGTTTATGATTAGATTAAGAGTTCTTGAAATATTGCAAGAAAAGGGAAAAACAAAATATTGGCTTTGCAAACGTATGGAGATGCATTATGTAAGCTTCAACAAAATGGTAAATAACAAGACTGTTTCCATACGTTTTGAAACCCTTTCTCAGCTTAGTGACATTTTAGAAGTTCCAGTAGGCGAATTATTTGAAAAAATAGATGAGGATAATACCAAAAACTAGTCTTACTCAAGCACAATCTTTATGCCATTCTTCATCTATATTCTCTAGTACTCCGTAGCTCTTTTCCCATAAGTAGCATCTGTCTTGTATACATAGTCAGAATACACATTATTGTTATTGTCATTTTTCTTGTAGCTGAATGTAATCTTAGAATCAGACAAGGTAATCGAAGCATAATCATCCAGCTTAATAGTTCCCATGCTTGAAATATCTTGATTTACATTAATCTTATAATCACCATATTCTAAATACTCTCTCCAAGATGAATAGTTAGTATATATCGGTATTGAGCCTGTTATGCTAACCTTTACAGAGCCATCATCATTTAGTCCACAATGTACATCTATTGGATACGAACCCTCATCAAAATCCACATACCACCAGTAATCAGTATAGCTTGCATCCAAAGTAGTCCTCATTTGTCCAGATGTTACAACCCACTTTCCGCACAAAGAAACCCAACTGCTGTTGGCATCCAGTTTTGCTTGCAAATCCTGAGCTGACACTCCTTCATACGAACAATCAGCTGGCAGTGATGAGAGATACTTTAAAGCACTGTTAAGATTGCCATCAGATATCTCTGTAGCAGCATATAGTAGACCAGCATAATTGTAGTAATCATCAGCATCCTTATAGCCGTTTATGTCACCAAATGCAGCACGCGCTTCATGATAGTTTTTAGCATTAAACTGCTCCAAGCCATATTGATAGTCAGCCTCATTGAATTGTTCTGCCCCATCAAATACATTTTTTGCATTCTTTAACTTGTTTTTTGCCTTAAGGTAATCCTTATCTGCAACAGCTATCATTCCATCACAATATGCCTGATAGCTTTTTTCACCAATCCCTTCATAGATTGTTCCAGCATTTTTATAATCTGCCGCCTCAACTAATCCATCCGCTATTTTCATTGCAATGTCATGTGAATCCTCGAAATCGCCACTTTGTGAGAAATGAATCCACGCATTTGTTGTATCACCTGCATCATAGAGCTCTTTACCATAATAATAGTGGCATTGTTTTAATATATCTGCTGTATCTTCATATTTAGAAATATCTGCAAGAGTCGCAATAGCATCCTCATATTTTCCATCTTCATACTGCTCTTTTCCTAAGTAATAGGAAG
>CAMNPQ010000166.1 GCA_946548305.1 uncultured Pseudobutyrivibrio sp. | reverse complement strand
CATTGTTTGTTTACAGATTTGATAAGCAGTACGATATAGATGACATCATTCTCACAGAATATGGTACAACAGTTGTTGGTCTTGAAATGATGAGATCAGTAAATGAGGAGTCAGCTGAAGAAAACAGAAAGCTTCAGGTAGTTAAAAGTGCTATTTCCACTCTTTCTTATTCAGAACTTGAGGCTATAATTCATATTTTTGATGAATTAGATGGCAATGAAGGGGTGTTGGTTGCATCAAAAATAGCCGATAGAGTAGGTATAACAAGGTCGGTTATTGTAAATGCTCTTCGCAAATTTGAATCGGCAGGTGTTATCGAATCCCGTTCTTCTGGTATGAAGGGCACATACATCAAAGTTTTAAATGATGTGGTATTTGATGAGCTTGATGAGATAAAAAAGAATAAGTAATGGATTTGTGTGTTAAAGGGACTTACGCTATGTAGGTCCTTTTTTGGTATACAAGAAATTATATTAAATACCAATTGTAAGGGTTATAGAACATAACTTTTACACATAATTATCATACAATATCAGGTAAGAATATTTATTTATTTGATTGACACTATTTCTAGTGGGTATTTTTAATTAAATATACAACATGATGTAAAAAAGACCTTGTGTTTTTTTACATATAATTTATAATTAAAGTAGTCTAGGAGGAGTATATATATGATTGGTTCGGATGCTTTTGGATACATCAATTTGCTTGATAATACAGCAGATATTAGCTGGCAGCGTGAAACTCTTATTATGAATAACATTTCAAATAACGACACTCCTGGATATAAAAGACAGGATATAGAGTTTGAAAGTGTTCTTAGGAGAGAATTAATAAACACCCATGAGCGCACTTTAGAGCGAGCTGTCAATAAATTAGATGATGATGATAACCATGTGGATGGTATTGAATATACAGACTATAAAAATTATTCATACAGATTGGATGGCAACAATGTTGATATGGATACGGAAAATGTTGAGCTTGCTACAGAACAGCTTAGATATCAGACATTGATGACCAGTATCACTAATGAGTCCAATCGAATGAAATCGGTTCTTAACAAGTAGTTTATTGGGGTAGGAGGTAAGTGATATGGGATTATTTCAACCTTTTGATATTGCTGCATCAGGAATGACTGCGCAGCGTTTTAGAATGGATGTTATAGCTGAGAATATTGCAAATGTCAGCACTACTCGTACAGAAAATGGAGAGCCATATCGTCGTAAAATAGTTACTTTTCAGGAAAAGCAGCTAAAGGCTGGAGTTCCTTCTTTTAGACATATTTTAAAGGATAGCACAGCGGCATATATGGGAAACGGCGTTAAAGTCACAAAGGTGTCTGAGGATACTGAGACGGATTTTATCATGGAATACGATCCATCACATCCTGATGCTGATGAAAATGGATATGTTTCTTATCCTAATGTGAACACTGTTACAGAAATGACAAACCTGATAGATGCCAGTCGTTCTTATGAGGCTAATGTTACAGCATTTTCGGCAATTAAATCCATGGCTCAGTCTGGTATACAGGTTGGACAATAAAGTCACAAACAGGAGGACGCTAAATGGACATTAGTTCAATTCAGGATTTATATGGCACTACGCCTATTACATCAAATGAAAAAAAAGTGGATTCTGAAAAAGGCTTTCAGAGTATGCTCAATTCTGTAATGGGGCTTTTAGAGGACACTAATTCACAAATCCAGACAGCCCACAAGGAAGAGGTTGCCTTTATGTTAGGAGAGACAGATAATACCCACGACCTCATGGTGGCTGAGCAAAAGGCTAACATAGCACTACAATATACTGTTGCGGTCAGAGATAGAGTGCTTGAGGCTTACCAGCAGATAATGCAAATGCAAATATAATAGTGATTTTGCGTATATAAGCTGAATAGGATATAGATGTTATAATTAGAATTAAGGGGAGAAAATATGCCAGAGCAAATTCAAGCGATTATAAATCGAATACTTGAATGGTGGAGAAAATTTACCAGAAGACAGCAGGTTTTGATAATATCAATCACTGCTGTTGTTATTGTGTCATTTATTATTTTGGGAGTGGTTATATCCCGTCCAAACATGGTTCAATTGATTCAGTGTGAAGACGGTGCTCAGGCTGCTGCCGTTCAGACACTGCTTGATGATGAAGGGATTGTCTACGAGACAAGCGAAGACGGATTCACATTCTATGTAGAGGATAAAAATTATGGTGATGCCAATGTCATCCTTGGTTCTAATTCTATTCCAGCATCTGGTTATACCATAAATGATGCTATTGATGGCAGCTTTTCTACCACAGAGGCTGATAAGCAAAAGAAATACAAGCTATATCTTGAAAATAAATTCGAAGAGGTTTTGGAGACTCAAAGCATTGTTGATGATGCTACTGTTACCTTGAATATACCAGAGCAGGATGGCACTTTAATAGCCAGACAGGAGCCTTCATGGGCTACAGTTACTCTGGATTTAAATGCACCTATCAGTGCTGAGACAGCAGCAGGCTTTGCCAGATTTATGGCTACTATGCTTGGAAATGAAAACACAGAAAACATAGCTATCATGGATACAGATGGCAATATGCTATTTTCTGGTGATGATGAGACTCAGGCGATGGGCTCGGCTACAGCAAACCAGGACACCAGAGAAAAAGCCAGCACAGAAATTGCTAACAGGGTTCACACCGTTTTAGACGGAACTAATCTGTATGATGATATTTCTGTCGGTGTTAATCTTTCCATGAATTTTGATGAGAATAGTTATGTTGAATATGACTATTCTGTTGATGAAGGTCGTACAGAAGGATATTTAGACAGTGAATCCGGTTCCAGCTCAAACTCGACCAATGGTGCAGGAGGCGTGCCAGGTACAGATTCCAATGACGACGACACCACCTATGTTATTGATGATGGTTCTCAGACAGAATCCTCTACTGAGGAATATGTTAGAGACTATTTACCTGACGAGAAAATTACTACACATAAGGACGAAATGGGGAAAAGAGCCCTTGAGGAGTCCTCTATATCTGTCACCTGTAAAACTTATGCTATTTACAACCAGGATAAGATGGAGGATGATGGCACATTAGAGGAGCTTGGTCAGACCTTCGACGAGTTTGTAAGGGAGAATTCTGACCCTGTTCAGATGGAAGTTTCTGACGATATTGTGGAAGTGGTTGCTCAGGCTACAGGCTTTCCTGTTACCAGCGTAAAGGTTGTCGCTTACGAAATTCCTATGTTCCAATACTCTGAAGGTCCTGGCATTGGAGTGACAGATATTTTACAGATTGTTCTTGCACTTCTTATATTCCTTATGCTTGGCTTTGTTGTATTCAGGAGCTTGCGTACAGAGGAAGAAGAACCAGTGGAGCAGGAGCTTACCATTGACGATTTGATTGCTTCTACTCAGGAGGAAGAGGAAGAAGAGTTAGAGGATATAGGCTACACAGAAAAATCAGAGGCTCGTATTCTTATTGAGAAATTTGTTGATGAAAAACCAGAAGCTGTTGCCCAGCTTCTTAGAAATTGGCTAAATGAGGATTGGGGATAATAAGTTATGGCTAACGAAGATTTAAATGGCGTGCAAAAGGCGGCTATACTTTTAATTGCCCTTGGTCCAGAGAAATCAGCTCAGATTTTCAAACATCTCAAGGAAGAGGAAATAGAGGAACTTACCCTTGAGATTGCAAATACGAGAAGTATTTCTCCTGCGCTCAAGGAAGAGGTTATAGAGGAATTTTATCAGGTTTGTCTTGCTCAACAGTATATTGCAGAAGGTGGTATCGGGTATGCTAAGGAACTTCTTGAAAAAGCCCTTGGTAATGATAAGGCTCAGGATGTTATCACAAAACTTACTGCAAGCCTTCAGGTTAGACCTTTTGAATTCATCAGAAAGACAGAGCCTTCTCAGGTACTTAACTTTATACAGGATGAACATCCTCAGACTATTGCAATGATCCTTTCGTATCTGTCTGCTGGTCAGGCATCTCTTATTATTGGTGCGCTTCCGCCGGAAAAGCAGGCTGATGTTGCTAAACGTATCGCTATGATGGACAGGACTAGCCCTGAAGTTATCAAAGAGGTTGAGCGAGTTCTTGAAAGAAAGCTATCATCACTTATAAATCAGGATTACACAATTGCAGGTGGTGTAGATGCTGTTGTAAACATATTAAACACTGTAGACCGTGGAACAGAAAAACGTATTATGGAATCTCTGGAAATCGAAGAGCCAGAGCTTGCTGAAGAAATCAGAAAGAAGATGTTCGTATTCGAGGATATCTTGCTTCTTGATGATAGAGCTATACAGCGTGTTCTTAGAGACGTTGATAACTCCGATCTTGGAGTTGCACTTAAGGGAGCTAATGATGAAGTACAGGCAGCTATATTCAAGAACCTTTCATCACGTCTTGCTGCAATGATTAAGGAAGACATGGAATTTATGGGACCTGTACGTATGAAAGATGTTGAAGAAGCTCAGCAGAAGATTGTAGGTATTATTAGAAAGCTTGAGGATTCTGCAGAAATTGTAATTTCAAGAGGTGGAGGAGACGAACTTGTTGTCTAGTAACAATGTCATTTACGGCTTTACCGTGGCACCTGACGCTGTTGATGAGGATGGTGACAGAGAAAAAGTTGTAATTGATTCCAATGAACTTGCAAAGAAAATCATACAAAGGCAGGAAAATGAATATAAGTCCAAACTTTTAGATGAAGAGCGTGAAAGACGTCTTAGTGCCATGAGAGAGTCTGGAGAAGAGATTCCAGAGGGTGTGGACACAGATGAATTTTTGGGTCTGGTTGACACCATCACTCAAAAGGAAGAGCAGGTAGACATGTCTGCGGAAATGGAGGAGTTGATGGCTAACGCCAGGGAAGAGGCTGATAGAATTATAGCAGAGGCTAACGCTCAGGCGGACGAAATCCTTTCTGCTGCCCAGCTGAATGCTGATGCAATGAAAAATCTGGCGAGACAGGATGGGGAAAAAGAAGGCTACAACGAGGGAACTCAGCGTGCAGCCTTAGAGCTACAGGATGCACAGTCCCAGATGCAGGCAGAAATTGACAGAATTCAAAATGAATACATGGAAAAACAGCTGTCGATGGAAAGGGAGATACTCGATATGTGCCTGCCTGTTTTTGAGCATGTGTTTTCAGCGGAGTTATCTGGAAGAAAAGATGTTATTTACCATCTGCTTGACCACTGCATTATGAAAATCGAACGCACACACCAAATGCAGATTAAGGTCAGTGATGCCAATGCGGAATACATAAAAAGCAAAAAAGATGAAATACAAGGCAAAGTAGGGGCAGAAGTGGGGCTTGATGTTATTGCAGATCCTCTATTAAATGACAGTCAGTGTATTATCGAAACTGATGGCGGTATTTTTGACTGTAGTATTGATACAGAATTGGATAATCTAATAAGAGAAATCAGAGCCTTGAGCTAAGGAGAATCATATGGACTCGAATTCATTAATGCAGCTTATGGAGAAGGATTATTTTAAATCTCTCGGTAAGGTTGTCAAGGTTGTGGGACTTACAATTGAATCAGTGGGACCTGAGGCAAAGCTAAGGGATTTATGCGAAATAATTGTTGAAGGTTCTGAAGACAGAATAAAAGCAGAGGTTGTGGGATTTAAGGATCAACGTCTGCTTTTGATGCCTTATGAGAATGTAGAGGGTATAGGTGTAGGCTGTATGGTGGAAAATACAGGACATCCCCTTGAAGTGGCTGTTGGAGATGCCCTTTTAGGACACCTGGTAGATGGACTTGGGATACCAAGTGATATAGATGATACCACAGAGCTTGAAGGACTTGTGGATTATCCTGCTGAAGCTGACCCACCAGATCCAATGTCCAGAGTAATTATAAAAGAACCCTTGTCTCTTGGAGTAAAGGCTGTAGATGGTCTTATCACCGTTGGTAAAGGACAAAGAATTGGCATTTTTGCAGGCTCTGGTGTTGGTAAATCTACCCTGATGGGCATGTTTGCCAGAAACACAAAAGCTGAGATTAACGTTATCGCATTGATTGGAGAGCGTGGACGAGAGGTCAGAGAATTCGTTGAAAATGACTTGGGACCAGAGGGTATGGCAAGGTCTGTTGTAGTATGTGCTACCTCAGATAAACCAGCGTTAATAAGAAAAAAAGCGGCACTCACCGCTACGGCTATTGCAGAATATTTTAGAGATCAGGGTAAAGATGTCCTTTTGATGATGGACTCCCTTACCCGTTTTTCTATGGCACAAAGAGAGATAGGCCTGGCTTCTGGAGAGCCTCCTGTAACTA
>CAMNPQ010000165.1 GCA_946548305.1 uncultured Pseudobutyrivibrio sp. | reverse complement strand
CTGCAGAAATATGTGCCTGAGATATATCAGTTGTAGTATCAATTGTGTATGACTTTCCATCAATAGTGATAACCTCGCCGACTTCAAGCTTAGGTTCCTTGCCATTCATTTGGATACCTACTGCATTTAAAGCTGCCGTTACAGTTTCAGCACCAATGCTATAAGTTGTTCCACCTATAGCATAGGTATCCCCTACCTTCAAGGCTTTCATCTGGAATGTTGCTGTTGTTGTGTTAGATGTCAGGGTGCCTACAAGACCAGCATCATGAGCCTTAACCAAATAGGTCTTTTCCCCGTTTCCGCCCTTCAGCAAGTATGTCTCATTGAACTTCGTTGTCTCTGCAACACGGTCAATTTCTGTTGTAAGCTGATTAATCTCATCCTGGATAGATGATCTGTCAGACTCACTGTTTGTTCCGTTAGCTGCCTGAACTGCCAGTTCATTCATACGTTGAAGCATTGAGTGTACTTCTGTAAGGGCACCCTCGGCGGTTTGTACAGAAGAAATACCGTCTGATGCGTTTGTTGAAGCCTGATCTAGACCTCTAATCTGCTTTCTCATTTTCTCTGAAATTGAAAGACCAGCTGCGTCATCTGCGGCTCTGTTGATTCTAAAACCACTTGAGAGTTTCTCTGTTGACTTACCCTGAGCTGTTGTTGTTATTCCTAACATTCTTGAAGCATTAGCTGCCTGCATATTGTGTTGTACTACCATAATTTCTACCTCCTTGTAGATACTCTCACGAATCCATTCATGAGAGATGCGCTTTATCGCATAACTAAGTTAATTTTTTATTACATTTCATGACATGGAAACATACATACTTTAGGCTTATTCCCAGTATCTATATTACAAGGGAGTGACCAACCTCCACGTGCAATCAAGGAAAGAAATTAAAGTAGTTTACCCTTATTAAATTGTAAAGGTACTAGTTTTAGCAGATACTCTTCCGCGCGATTAAATGAAAAATAACTGCCTGGATGGATAACAAAAATAGTTTTAAAACCATTTACTGTTTCCATCTAATACAGTTATCGGAAAACATTTTAGAAACTTTAGATATTAATTTTAAAAAAGTGCCTTATAAATTTAACAAGCATATATATTTTCCACTTCACATAGAAAGCTTTTCTTGAGAATATATATGCTTGTAAATTATGACTTCTTGCTGACTTAACAATGAAATTGTCAGCAAGAATCCTATAATATCCCATTTTTTAACTATTTTCGTCTAATATCGCCTGCATTACATCCATGATTTGAATTACTTTTCCAAGAGATATGGGCACACAAGTATTACCATTAGAAATAAATAACTGATTATTTTTTATTGATAGTTCAATATTACTATCTAATTCTCCATCTATGGATGATGTTATTTCAGTATTAGTGCCTTCATATTCTTCTATTGATTTGTGACGGAATCTAAATCCTGATTCAAGCAAGCTTTTTATCTGAACATCATCTAATGTATCCAATGTATTCATATCCAGAAGCTTAGCATCAACAGCTGCATTGGCATACGCTATAAGTGCTTTCGCCCTTCCATTCTTTGATTCTGGAAGATTTCCATAAAACTGCCAGGGTTCCACATTAAAATAATCTCCTAACTGTTCCAAAACACTATAGCTAGGAGCAGAATTGCCATTAACCCAATCGCAAAAGGTTGTGTACTTATACCCCAACTCATTCGCCACTTGTTTGCGAGTCTTCTTTTTTTCCTTAAGTAAATATTTTATGCTGTTTGAAACTCTAATTTTTTCGTCTTCCATTGATTCCATTTGTTGCTTTATACCCTCTTGTTTAAGTTCCATAACCGCTTTACACATATTATACCCACCTTCTAAATTCTTTCGTGGTAATTTTACAGATGCAAAATCCCACGGCTTTTGCCTTCACCAGAAAATAGTAATATAGTGTAAGCTAATTAAAAAACTTGCTATACTCCACACGCTCTTCAGCAGATAATTCCAATATTTCCATGGCTTTATTTAGTGAAACATTGAGTGATTTCATAATTTTTTTAATATCCTCAACCCTTGTTTCAATTGTTCCCTCTTCTCTTCCTTCTGCTCGTTCTTCAGCACGTATATTACTCTCGTGTAATTCTTTATTGAATTCTGTTAACACCATATCTCGCACCTCCGCTTTATGCTTAATGAGGAAACTCGAAAGAATATCATTTTTTATGCAATAATCAACAGATATGTCTACAGCATCCTCTAATGTATAGTGTAACCTTTTTTCTCTAATCATATCAACTAGAAATGTATAATCACCCAAAGGTTTACAACTTTTGAGAAGGGTCTCATTCTTTTTATTGTTTAAATTATATACTGTAGCTGTCCATTCAAAATCATTTGGATCTGTTGGCCTATAAAATGCATCAGTTAATTTTAATTCTTCAATAGCTGGTCTATCCTCAACCCCATTATAAAATACAATATATCTAGGAGTTGGTAATTTCATAAGCCTTCTACCATAAATATCTACTTTATTTATTTCAATGTATTTTGAATATAATTTTCCAAAATACATTAATCCGCGGACTGGCATATTAGGATTAAATGTACTTTGTTGTTCCCACAGACAAAGGTAACTATCCATGATTATAGCTACATCATTTTTCATCTCCATGTAAAGAACATCATCAATTGTATATATTTGAATATCCTTAGCATTAGTGTGATTGCTTCCTGCCAAAGCATTATACAATTGAAGAATGTTCTCCCTCATTTCCTCACTACCAAATAAGAACCTGAATAACCTATCCTTGTACTCTCTATTAATGCTACTCACCAATTTTCTCCCTCTATTGTAATTTCAATTTGAGTAAGGTTCAACACAAACCATCCAACTACAAATTACCGTTATCTTATTTGTTATTACGGTGTACACGTATTATAATACGGTTTATCCGTATTTCTGTCAATATAATAAAATAGAAACAAATATTTGAAGTTCACTAGCGGCGCAATTTATCTGTCAAAAAAAGAACCTCAATCCGTTTCTGAGGTTTATTATTATCTTGAAAAAAGGGACTCCAAGCCACCTTGGAGTCCCTGATTTACTAGTATGAAACTAGTCTGCGCGAAACGAAAATGTGTAATTGTTTAATTTAATGTTCTTAAGACTTTTTATCCATTTAAGGATTATCCTAAGATTGAAAGTACACCCTGCGTTGACTGGTTAGCCTGAGCAAGCATTGCCTGACCTGCCTGGGAGAGAATATTATTCTTGCTGTATGTAACCATCTCATCAGCCATGTCTGTGTCACGGATACGAGACTCAGCAGCGTTGGTGTTCTCAACTACGTTATCAACGTTTGCGATTGTGTGCTCAAGTCTGTTCTGAATAGCGCCGAGTGAAGATCTCTGAGCAGATACCTTTGCTACAGCATCAGCGATAGCATCGATTGCGTATGTAGCAGCCTTACCTGTTGCATCAGAAATATTGATTCCCTTTATTCCAAGGGATGCTGTGCTCATGTCATTTATTGTGACACCAATCTTGTTTGTCATATCAGCATCACTGCCCACATGTAAGTTAAAGGTCAGATCATTTTTTGCTTCGGCTGTACCCTTGTCAAATACAAAATCAATTGTACGATGCTTTGTCCAATCCGAAAACACCTCATTGATTAATGCAGCAGATGTTGGATTTCCAACTCCCATGCTTCCCACAAAAGAAGCTGTATCGGTATGATTGGTAAGATTTATAGTGGCCGAACCAATCATTTCATCTGCACCGATTGAGGATGCCGCCCTGATTTCCTGTGCTATCAAGTCGTAGGCGTGTGCCTGTGTAATAAGGGTAGGATTGGTACTGTCAACCCCACTCGAAGGTCCACAATAGTCAGTCACCGAAAACATCGTTGCACTCTTTCCATTATAGGTAATGGTAGAGCCAGAGCTTGCAAATTTTGAAATTGCAGCCGCAGAAATCTTTGACTCGCTCACATCCGTGCTGGATGCAATGGTGTAGGATTTTCCATCTATTTTGATGGTTTCACCTTCAGAAATGGTTGCAGTGTCTCCATCTCCTGCACCAACCACCTTCAAAGCATTTTGGAGCTGTCTGGCTGCTGTGCCAGCCAGCCCACCTGAAACACCAATGGTATATTTGGTGCCCGCAATGGTAACCGTGTCCCCCATTGCAAGAGCCTTGATGCTAAAGGTTGCCTTGGTGGTGTTCTGAGTAAGAATCCCCTCAAGACCTGCATCATGTGCTTTGATATTGATGTTTTTAGTGCCATTGCCACCCTTCAAAAGATATGTCTCGTTGAATTTGGTGGTTTCTGCAACTCTGTCAATTTCTGTGGTAAGCTGATTGATTTCATCCTGAATGGATGAGCGGTCAGATTCGCTATTAGTTCCATTGGCCGCCTGTACCGCCAGTTCATTCATACGCTGTAGCATTGAATGCACCTCTGTCAGTGCTCCCTCTGCTGTCTGCACAGCCGAAACACCATCCTCGGCATTTGTAGAAGCCTGGTCCAGGCCTCTGATTTGCTTACGCATTTTTTCTGATATAGAAAGACCTGCGGCATCATCAGCCGCCCTGTTTATTCTATATCCAGAAGATAGCTTTTCGGTAGACTTGGACTGATTGCCGCTTGTGATATTAAGCATTCTAGAGGCGTTCATAGCCTGCATATTGTGCTGTACTACCATTTCTACCTCCTTGTAGATTACAATCCCGATTCCTTTCAGGAAGGTTTAAAGAAAAAAGCCCTCCTCCAACTTGGGAGGAGGGCTAATTCACTAGTATTTAACTAGTCTGCGCGAAACGAAAATGTGTAATTGTTTAATTTAATGTTCTTAAGACTTTTTATCCATTTAAGGATTATCCTAAGATTGAAAGTACACCCTGAGTAGACTGGTTAGCCTGAGCAAGCATTGCCTGACCTGCCTGAGCAAGAATGTTATTCTTGCTGTATGTAACCATCTCATCAGCCATGTCTGTATCACGGATACGAGACTCAGCAGCGTTGGTGTTCTCAACTACGTTGTCAACGTTTGCGATTGTATGCTCTAATCTGTTCTGGATAGCACCAAGTGCAGATCTCTGTGAAGAAACCTTTGATACAGCGTCAGCTATAGCATCGATTGCGTATGTAGCAGCCTTACCTGAATCATCAGATACGTTGATTCCAGAAATACCAAGGTTCTTAGAATCCATCTTCTCGATTGTAACACCAATCTTATTTGTCATGTCAGCATCAGCACCAACATGTAGATTGAATGAAAGTGAGTTAGTTGTCATAACTGAACCACGGTCAATCTTGAATGCAACCTGAGTAGCTGTATTTGTTGCTGTACCAGCTGTTGCATCATAAGTTACTATAGCTCTAGTTGTTCCCTTATCAGGATTAACAACTGAACCGATTGAAGATGCAGCTGTAAGCTCTGTCTTAACCATTCTGTAAGCAGCTGTTGCTGTAATAAGAGTCTTGTTATTCTGGTCGATACCATTAGTCTTATCTTTTGTGAAGACAGTAGAGCTCTTACCATTAAAGCTGATTGTAGAGCCTGCACTTGCAATACTCTTAACCATAGTAGCCTTAATCTGTGACTGGCTCATATCTGTTTTATCAGCTATTGTGTAAGACTTGCCATCAATTGTGATTGTATCACCAGTATTAAGGTCAGATGTTCCATTTGCAAGACCAACTGCAGTGAGTGCTGCTGTAACTGTTTCTGCACCGATTTCGTAAGTGGTTCCACCTATTGCATAGGTATCACCTGTCTTAAGAGCCTTCATTGTGAATGTAGCTGCTGTTGTGTTAGATACAAGTGTTCCATCAAGACCTGCATCATGAGCCTGTACATAAGACTTCTTCTCGCCGTTGCCACCCTTAAGTAAGTATGTCTCATTGAACTTTGTTGTCTCTGCAACACGGTCAATTTCTGTTGTGAGCTGATTAATCTCATCCTGGATAGATGTACGGTCAGACTCACTGTTTGTTCCGTTTGCTGCCTGAACTGCCAACTCGTTCATTCTCTGTAGCATTGAGTGAACTTCTGTCAGAGCACCTTCAGCTGTCTGTACTGCTGAAACACCGTCCTGTGCGTTTGTAGATGCCTGGTCAAGTCCTCTAATCTGCTTACGCATCTTTTCTGAAATTGAAAGTCCTGCTGCATCATCTGCTGCACGGTTAATTCTATAACCTGAAGAAAGTTTCTCGGTTGACTTTGCCTGTGCGCTGTTTGTAATGCCCAGTAATCTCGATGCGTTCATAGCTTGCATATTGTGTTGTACTACCATAAATTCTACCTCCTTGTAGATACTCCCTG
>CAMNPQ010000164.1 GCA_946548305.1 uncultured Pseudobutyrivibrio sp. | reverse complement strand
TTAGAATCGATACCATAAATAGTAGCGGTATTTACAACACTATACAATTAAACTCCTTGGAAATTTATATTGAATGTAATTAGAAAAAAGACAGGAGTAATACTATCATACTCCTGTCTGATATTCAATAGATTTTTGATTTTCAATTATCTGATTCTTTCAGTGAGACCCAGTTTCTTATGAACCTTTCTAAGTGTCTTGTTAGCAAAATAAGATGCCTTTTCGGCATTTTCTTTTATGCACTCATTAATGAAAGTCTTATCATTTTCCAGTTCCTTACATCTTTCATGGAAAGGAGCCAGCATATCTGCCACTGCTTCGCCAACTGCAAGCTTGAAATCTCCATAACCTTTTCCTTCAAACTCTTTTTCAACCTGTTCCATGGTTTTGTCAGTAACTACACCATATATTTCCATTAAATTAGAAACACCTGGCTTGTTTTCCACATCATAGTGTACATTTGCTTCTGAGTCTGTCACAGCCTTTTTAAACTTTCTAATGATAGTGTCCCTGTCATCAATAAGGTAGATTGTAGCATTGGCGTTCTCATCTGACTTTGACATTTTTTTCGTAGGCTCAGCAAGAGACATTATTCTGGCACCAGCCTTTGGGAAAAATCCCTCTGGAATAGTGAATACATCACCATAAATATTATTAAAACGCTCTGCTACATCTCTACATATTTCCAAATGCTGCTTTTGGTCGGCACCAATTGGAACTAAATCGGTCTGATATAGTAAAATATCTGCCGCCATAAGGGCTGGATAGGTAAAAAGACCTGCATTGATATTGTCAGCATGCTTTGCTGATTTATCCTTAAACTGAGTCATTCTGTTTAGTTCACCCATGTAGGTAAAGCAATCCAATACCCAGCCAAGCTCTGCATGAGCTGGAACATGAGACTGAAAATAAATGCAATTCTTTTTTGGATCTAAGCCAGCAGCTACGTATTGTGTGTAAATGCGTCTGGCATTCTGCTTGAATTCTGTAGGATTTTGTCTAACTGTCAATGAATGTAAATCCATTACGCCAAAGAAGCAATCATATTCCTCATTCAGATTGACCCAATTTTTAAGTGCTCCTATATAATTTCCTAAAGTAAGCTTGCCTGTAGCCTGCATACCTGAATATAAAACTTTTCTCTCTTTTTCCATTGTTAATTCTCCAAAGCTTAAAGTTTTAAGTGTGGGAATTTCCCCAAATGTCACTTATTTATTATGTAAAATATTTTTTCTTATATAATCATTTGTTGCAGCTTCACCATATTTTGCCAGATGAGTCAGCATATCCTCTAAAAGTGCCGCGGTCTCAGTATGCATCATGTACTTGCCTTTACCTTTATTATAGTATTCCAAGGCACTTGAATCTGTGTAGGCATCCTTTTGATAGTTTTTGCATGCTGCCACTCTGTCGCAATACATTTCAACCACATAATTTACCGGCATTTTCATGCCTGTCATCTGATGATGTTCATCAAGTCCATAATCAATCCAATATTCAAAATGGTGTTTGTTTCTTCCCTTGTGATGCAGCCATGCCAAAGAAACTCCAGTAGCTTCTCTTTCTGCATTATTTGGACTTTTATCACCTTGAAAATATTTTGCCCCTACCATGAATTCCACAGGGGAGTATTTTGATAAATCGTGAAGCAGCCCTTGCTTGTAAAGACCTACTGCAAAACACCCCTTCATCACCAAATGCCTATGATGAGTGATAGTTTTAAAATGCTCCCAAGCCTTCATTATCTCTTACCTTTTTCCATTTTGATGCCAACCAAAACACTAATAGAGCTGCCTGGTACCTTTATAGACTGCTGGTCATGGATAGGCTTAGGAGAAAAATCTCCATCTTCATAGGTGGCTGTATTAAAGCATAAACGCCAACGCTTTCCCGGGGCTAATAATGGCAGTGCAATATCCACGCTATCATAGTGGAAGTTGTAACAAACAAAAACCTCTTCCTTTTCATCAACATAAGCACCATTATATAAAACGCCCAGTGCCTTTTGCTCTTCACCTATGGACATCATCCAAGGCTCTGTGCCATGAAATGACATATCAGGAAGACCCAAATGTCTGTAGTCGTTCATGTAAAATGGTGATTCTATTCTAATGCAGCTGTGGTTTTTTCTAAATTCAACCAGTTGTCGAACAAACTGTGTCAGGTTGTCCTTTGACTTTGACTTTGCAAAAACGGTGTAGCCTGTTTTGTTGTCCTGGCAATATGGATTATTATTACCCATGTGTGTGCAGGCAGCTTCGTCTGCTGCCACAAATAAAGGTACACTCTGGGAAAGCATAAGCACCGTAAATGCATTTCTCATTTCCCTGAATCTGCTGGCATTTATAGCTCGATTTGTGGTAGGTCCTTCTAATCCATAGTTGAAAGAATAATTATTATTCTTTCCGTCTCTGTTGTCCTCCCCATTGTCAAAGTTGTGCTTTTCCCCGTATGAATACGAATCCCAAAGGGAGAAACCATTAACATTTGCCATATAGTTTACAAATCCATAAGCACTGTTCTGACGGCGCATATGATTTGCATATTGAACCATGCTTCCATTCATATGGTTTTCTAACTGTCTGGTAACATTCATAAAGGAATCATTGTAAACAAACAGGTGCTTTTTACCCTTTTCGTTTGCAAGTATCTCCTCTGGAATGTATTCGTAGAAAATTTTGGTATCTGCTAAATATGGCTCTTCTGCAATCCTTTTTATAGGCGCAGTGCAACCCACAATATGAAAACCATCCACATGAAAATATTTTACATAATAATTCAGGCAGTCAATTATAAGCTCATCCATAGTCTTATCATCAAACGCCATCTCCATTATGATTTCCATGCCATTTTCATGTAATGAGGAAATCATATCTCTCAAACCATCCGCAGGTGTTTTTGAACTTCCAAAGAATGAATTCTTTGGGGCAAAATAGCTGGCTGGACCAAAGCCCCAGTAGTTTTTCTTGCCAGAGTATTCAGTCACCTCTGATATTTTCCCCTTTGGAGAGATATTCATTTTTGTTTCAAGTATGAGCTCATCAAAGTCATATAAAGGCATAAGCTCTATGCTGGTAATGCCTAACCCCTTTATATAAGGCAATTTTGAAAGTAGCCCCTTATAGGTACCCACCTTTGATTTGGTCACGCCAATACCTGCTGTAAAGCCCACCATGTGCAGCTTATAGATGACCATATCGGAAGGCTTGATATCCACTTCAGTGTCCTTCCATGGCTTTTCAATATGGGACACACCAGAATATATTTTGAAATCAAGTTCCTCTCGTGCTTTCACATCAGCCCATTTGTCACGACCTACAATGGCTGTGGCATAAGGGTCTACATATGTCACATCATCTTCTGCTATCAAATAACATATCTTGTCTATCTCGATATCTGCTATCTCCACAGAATAAACACGTCCTATAGCAAATTCCTTATCCAAAGGGACTTTTCCAATCTGTTTTTTATTATTTTTATCAAATAATAAAATAGCAGCATTTTTAGTTGTAGGCTGAATTGAAACCGTGAGAATAAAAGAATTTTTTTTATTTATTCTTGGTCCATATTCTTTAAAATCACCCTTAGAAATCTTCATAATTAAGCCTCATTTCGAAACATCAGTGTATTATTCTGTAGGATTATAGCTTAAATGTAATAAATACTAGACAACATTCCTGATGAATTATATCATAATGACATGTCTTAAACAAATAAAAATAATAGTTAGGAAGGAATCTGGCATGGACGAAAACGAAGTATTTCCAATTGATAACGAAGATGATGATGTAGTGGTAACTTTAAATTTAGATGATGGTTCAGAAGTTACTTGCGAAATACTCACTATATTTGAGCTAAACGAGCAGGATTATATAGTTCTTTTACCTCTTGACGAAAACGGTGAGGAAAATGCCGAGGGTCAAGTGTACATCTACCGTTATTTCGAAGATGAAAATGGTTCACCATCCTTAGACAATATTGTCTCTGATGAAGAATATGCTGCAGTTTCAGCTAAATTTGATGAACTATACGGGGAAGCTATTGACGACGAGGAATAACATTCAATTCATCTAAAAATCGGGATTTATCCCGATTTTTTTTATTTGTATAGCTTAAATACAGATTTTTCTTCGTCCTGGTTATACCCACATAAAACAGCCTTCTCTCCCCTTCTAAATCTTCCTTTGATTCTATCTTGTTTGTTGGTATAACCCCTTCATTAACCCCTATTATAAACACATCTTCAAACTCAAGCCCCTTGCTTGAATGAAGTGTATATAATCCTATTTTTCCTTTTTTGTCTAAGGCTTTGTTTTTATTTTCATAATCAATTTTTAATCTCAGCTCATTTAATTTATCAATAGCCTGTTTTATCGTCCTAGAATCCTTGAATACAGAAGAAAGAAAGTCCAAAATGCTTTTATAATCATCAAAATCGGCATCCAGCCTTAATGCCTCCTCCTTCAAAAATTGCGTATATCCCATTACATTTTTAATATAGTTAATCCCGGCGCAAGGTGACATTTTCGCTAATAAATTCAAATCATTTTTTAGAGCCTCCACCTTTATTAGACATGCTCCATTATCCTTATAAAAATCACACATTCCTTTTAAATCTTTGCCCTTTTCCACACTCATTCTATGGAGATACCTGTTAGGACGATTTAAAATAGAAAGCAGTCTTGCTCTTGTGCTATTGCCAATGGCAATTTGGAAATAAGCTTCAATGTCGTTTATGATAAAGTGAGTAAACACATTAGGCATCTGTTCCTTTAGAAAAAATGGCACATTTTTAGAAATCAGTTTATTTACAATAAACCTGGCATCCGAGTGATTCCTAAATAAAATTACTATATCCTCATGCTTTACCCCCATTTCAATCAGAGCCTGTATCCTTTTATATACCCCCTCTGCTTCCTCCTCTTCATTTTTGTATTCTTTTATATCTACCACACCCTCTTTAGCGACGGCTGTTATGTTTTTAGGGAAGCGCACTTTATTTTTTTCAATCAGATTTCCTGCTGATTCAACCACATTTATAGGATTTCGATAATTGTAGTTTAATAAGATTTGCCTTGCATCCTTGTATTTTTCTAAAAATAGCTGCATCACCTTAGGGTTTGCACCTCTAAAGCCATAGATAGACTGGTCATCATCACCCACACAAAATATATTATTGGTATTTGAAGCAAGAGTATTTATCAATTCAAACTGGATATCATTCATATCCTGCATTTCATCAACTAAAAAATATTTAAATCTGCTTTGCCATCTTTTCAGGCAGTCTGAATCGTTTTTAAATAACTGCCTAGCCTTTGAAAGCATATCGTCAAAATCTATAAGTCTGTATTTGTTTTTAAGCTCCTGATAGGATTTTAAAAAGACCTTAAAATCCTCTTTATCCACATATTTAGGTGTGTATAAATCCATTGAAATGGTCAAATTATTAAACCTGGATGCCTCTGCCATAAAGGCATTTAAAAGCACAGTATCCTCACTATCTAGCCTGGCTTTTTCCATCGCCTGCTTCAAAAGCTTGGTTTTATTGTTTCCCAGTAAAACATCAGAGGCTTTATAACCTAATTCCTCTTGTAAAATCCCCCAAAATAAAGAATGGAACGTTCCAAAGGTTACAGGATAAACATCATCTGATAACCTAAGAAAACGTTCCTTCATTTCTATTGCTGCCGCTTTAGTAAAGGTAATTACTAAAATTTCCTCAGCTGGGATACCAGATTTTATAAGCTCTACAATTCTTCTTGTAAGAACAGCGGTCTTTCCACTGCCAGGTCCCGCCAAGACCAGGCATGGACCATCCACATGCATAACCGCTTCGTATTGGCTACTATTAAGCTCCATATTCCTCCTAATAGTCTGCCCTTCATAGAAATCAAGGTTCCCCAACCTTATATAGATTCTTGCTGACAATTTCATTGTTAAGTCAGCAAGAAGTCATGATAACTTTTCAATTGCTGCTTTGATACGCTTGATTGATTCTTCCTTGCCAAGAATCTCCATAAGCTCTGTTGCACCACCAGGTGTCATCTGCTTTCCTGAAACAGCTGTACGAACTGGCCAAAGCACGTATCCATTTTTATATTCATGCTCTGCGGCAAATCCTGAAAGAAGTGCGTAAAGAGCATCATTTGAGTAATCATCCTGAGCCTCAAGGACTGGTAAAAGCTCCTTAAGTACTGCAAGAGAAGATTCCTCAGTTGTCTTCATTTTCTTGTGAATATACATTGCACTGTCATACTCTGGTACTGCATCAAAGAAATCAACATGGTCCTTGATATCAGGGAAGATTTCGATTCTAG
>CAMNPQ010000163.1 GCA_946548305.1 uncultured Pseudobutyrivibrio sp. | reverse complement strand
TGTTGTAATGAAGCCAGGAATGCCAAGCTGAGCCAGGAAAAATCCGTGCCATGCGCCTGCTAAAATACCGATTGCTATTGCAATAAGCACTGCTACCCACCAGGGAACGTTGTAATTTTTAGCCACAAGAGCCATTACCATTCCTGAAAAGCCTGCTACAGAACCAACTGACAAATCAATCTGTCCTATAACAATTACCATGAGCATGCCTAGGGCAAGTACAAGCACATATGCGTTACCTGAAAGCAAATTCTGAAAGTTTGATGATGTAAGCATCCTTCCCCCAGAAATGATATTGAAAATAATAATCAAGGCAGCTAATGCAACCACCATTGTGTATTGGCGAAGGTCACCTCCCAATACCTGTTTAATGTATTTCATAATTATTCCATCCTTTCATATCTACAGATTAGTTTGATGTAATTGTCATTCTCTTCATCAGGCTCTCCTGGTTTGCCTCAAAGCTGGCTAGTTCACCAGTGATGCTTCCCTCAAAAATGGTATATATCCTGTCTGCCATTCCCAAAAGCTCTGGCAATTCTGATGAAACTAAAATTACAGCCTTACCCTCATCTGCCAATTGATGTATCAGTTTATAGATTTCATATTTAGCACCAACATCAATACCTCTTGTTGGCTCATCTAATATAAGAATATCCGGCTCTGTAAACATCCATTTTGATAAAACGACTTTCTGCTGATTACCACCTGAAAGGGTTGTTACTCCCACATCAACATTTGCTGTTTTAATTTTCAACGATTTGCGATATTCTTCTGCTGCACGTTTTTCTTCATTTAAATCCAACAGACCATTTTTTGTTATCTTATCCAAATCTGCAGATACAACAGTTTTTCTGATGGAATCCAAAAGATTCAATCCTAAGTTTTTTCTATCCTCTGGAACATATGCCAATCCGTGATTAATGGCATTTTCAACTGATGTGAGTTTCACTTCACGTCCTTTGATTTTTACTGTTCCACCTCTATATATTCCATAATTTCTTCCAAACAAAGAACGCATGAGCTCGGTTCTTCCTGCTCCCATAAGACCAGCGAAACCAACTATTTCCCCTGCTCTTACATTAAAGCTTGCATTTTTGCATACCATTCTTCCCTCAACATCAGGGTCTTCAACGCACCAGTCCTTTACTTCAAAAATGATTTCCCCTATATGTGCCTCATGTTCCGGGTATCTATTTTCAATGGAACGTCCAACCATGGCTTTTATGATTTTGTCCTCATCCACCTTGCCAGCTTCCACATCATAGCTTTCAACAGTATGTCCATCTCGTATTACTGTGACTGAGTCTGATACAGCCGCTATTTCATTAAGTTTGTGGGAAATCATAATGCAGGTGATTCCCTTGTTTTTAAGCTCCACCATCAGATTCAAAAGGTTTGCAGAATCTGCCTCATTAAGTGCTGATGTTGGCTCATCCAAAATCAATAGCTTAACATTTTTTGATAGTGCTTTTGCTATCTCAACTAACTGCTGCTGACCAACACCTAAGTGCTTAATCAATATATCAGGATTAATAGAAAGCCCCACCTTTTTAAGTATTTCATAGGTCTTTCTTTTTTCTTCTCCCCAATCAATCAGCCCTCTGTTTATAATTTCATTACCCATAAAAATGTTTTCTGTTATGGATAACTCAGGAATCATGGTAAGCTCCTGATGGATAATTGCGATGCCAGCACCTTCAGATTCTTTGATGTTTTTAAATTTCATCTCATTACCCTTATATATGATTTTTCCATCATATGTTCCATAAGGGTACACCCCAGATAAAACCTTCATCAGTGTAGATTTTCCTGCACCATTCTCACCACATATAGCGTGGATTGTGCCTTCCTTCACTGAGAGGTTAACATCATCTAGTGCTTTTACACCTGGAAATTCTTTTGTTATATGCTGCATTTGCAGTATATACGAATTTTCTTCCATAATTTGTAACACCTCCCTTTTTATTTACCAATATTTAGTTGTTCACTAAATATTCGCTTGGTTTTCTCAGCACTCTATCTGTTGCTATTGCAGCTGCCCCATATAGAGTTGGATCTATATTTAAACTGGATATTTCTATTCTTACCCGCTCGCTCACCTCTGGGATGGTTCTTTCTTTTACAATCCTCTTGATGGTTGGAAGCAGCAATTCATTCCCCTTTGAAATACTGTCTCCTATAACAATTATCTCTGGATCATAAGCGTTTATAAGGGTGACACAACCTAAGCCTATATACTCAGCAATTTCTTCTACAAGTCGAATTGCCTTTTCATTGGAACTTCTGGCTGCTGAAAAAACTCTTTCACAAGCCTCCAGACGATTCTCACATTCCTTTTCAAAAAGCTCTGGAATTTCTTCCTTGGCTTTTTTTAAAAATGCCATGGTGGAACAATATAATTCCAGGCATCCCCTATTTCCACATTCACATTTAGGTCCATTAAAATCAATGGAAATATGCCCTACCTCACTGGCTATACCCTGATTCCCTAATAGAAGGCTATCATGGTCAACCACACCTGAACCAACGCCCTCCCCAACCAGGAAATATGTAAGTGAGCTAAGAGGTCTTCCATGATTGCCAAACCACCATTCCGCTAAAGCCCCAGCATTGGCATCCTGTTCTATAAACACAGGCTTATCAAATTCGTGCTTAAATTCTTCAATGAAGTTTATATTGTGCCAGCTAGGCATTCTTGTTACCATGGCAATTCTGCCTTCTTTTCTGAGATAAGGTCCTGGCAAAGCCAATCCAATGGCAACTATATTTTTGTATTCCTCTAAAAGATTTTTTATCTGTTTTTTCATATCCGTGAGGACTTTTTCAGTATTCTCATCAAGTCCAAACTCTGTCTCACTTTGAGTGTATAGCTTTCCAGATATATCAAATACTCCTATTGCAAATACATGTCTGGAAAACTTCACTCCAATCACAAGATTTTTTTCCGCATTCAGCCTAAGACCTATGGAACGTCTGTTGCCGTTGCCTTTAACAATACCAACCTCTGAAACGATTCCCATTTCCATCAAATATGCCACAAGCTTAGTTATTGATGCCTGAGTAAGTCCCATCAGCTTTGAGATTTCTGCTCTGGTACACACTTCCTTCTGCTGAAGGATTCGTACTATCGCTGAGCGATTCATCTCTGTCAAATCACTTGTATTGTTTCCAGCTACCTCTTTTACCTTTTTCATTTTTTACCTCGCGATTGGTTTCAAGTGTTAATCGCTTAACACTGTTAATACATTAACCCTGCTAACCAATTTGGTCAATATGTTTTAGGACAATTTTCTAAAGTTTGTCAATGTTATTCAAACCCATTGAAGCAATTTCATAAAAACCTCACAAAGCCCGAATTTACAGGCTTTTTTATGCAAATAATCAACCATTCAATCATTTTCTTTAGATTAGTTTTTCCACTGTTTGCTGTACAAAATGGAGTTTTTAACGGACTAGGGAGATATAATTTTAAAGTGCCTGGTGGGAAAACGTGATTAAATATAACCAAATAATCATAAAGATAATCATCACTTTTGTCATTATGACCAAAAAGTAAAAAGAGAACTGTGCAGTTTGACACAGTTCTCTTTTGTTATTTTGTAATTTCTAATTAATATTTATCAATGAACACCTTCAAAAGTGCCTGCCACCTTTTGCAACAGCTCTCTGATAGGCAGATGCTGAGGACATACCTTTTCGCATTTGCCGCATTTCACGCAGTCCGATGCCTTTCCGTAGCCACTTATAGCCCTTTCATAATGCATACCGGAATTCCAATCATGGAATGCTTCATGGGCATTCATTGCAGCAAAGATATCTGGAATTAATATGTTCTTTGGACAATGATTTTCTTCAATGCAATATCTGCAGCTTGTACATGGAATCAGATTAAGATTCTTAAAGATTCCTGTAACACGTGCTACTGCTCCCATCTCTGCTTCTGTAAGTGGCTCAAAATCCTTCATAAAGCTAAGGTTATCTTCCATCTGCTCCATATTACTCATACCAGAAAGCACCATTGCCATACTTGGGAAGCTTGCTGCAAATCTGATAGCGTAGCTTGCATTGCTCTTATCACCTAAGGCTCTGAAAACCTCATCCGCCTCTGGTGGAAGATTTACAAGGCTACCGCCCTTTACAGGCTCCATAACAATCACTGGCTTGTTGTGCTTCTCACATACCTCGTAAACCTTGCGGCTTTCTACAGAAGCATCCTCATAATCCACATAATTAAACTGAATTTGGACTACCTCTATGTCTGGATAATCGTTTAAAATCATATCCAGCACTTCAGCCTTATCATGGAAAGAAATGCCCACATGCTTTATTTTTCCTTCCTTCTTCAGTTCAAATGCTGTCTCATAAGCATTGCAGGCCTTGTACTGCTTATAGTTGTCTTTATTCTGTGCGTGCATGAGGTAAAAATCAAAATAGTCTACCCCACAAAGTTTTAGCTGATTTTCGAAGAATGGTCTTATATCTTCCTGCTTTTTAAAATATACATCTGTCAGTTTATTTGTAAGCAAAAATTGGCTTCTGTCATATCTGGCAGACAGGCATTTGGCAATAGCAGTTTCCGATTTGCCATCTATATATCCATGTGCAGTATCAAAATAGTTTAAACCTGCATCGATAAAGGCATCTATCATCTTATTAAAGTGGTCAAAATCCACTTCACTTCCCTGCATAGGAAGACGCATACATCCAAAGCCAAAATTACCGTGTATCTCTGGAAAAAACTTGTTTTCTACCATTTCAAACCTCCCGTTATTATAATCCTTTTACATGTGAATCATTTTACCACGCATTTACCTAGTGTGGTCAATATTATTCACACATTTTTCAAGTAATTGTACTAAAATGACTAATAGTACACCATTATTCAGGGAGATTACTATGAGTGATAAAGTTATTCTAAGCTATGAGGATTATTTACAGGAAAACAGAAAGAAAGTTAATAAATATTTAAATATAGTACTGTGGTTATGTGTAGCGGTAGGTCCAGCTATTGCAGTGGGGCTTCGTTTTGGTGTATTTAGATACATTTCTTATTTCCATTGCCTGCAGCTGACTTTTGCCATGCTTCTTTTAGCTGCAATTCACAACTTTTTGATTAAAAAATATCCAAATACATCAGCTGCTTCAACTATTGTCATTATAGGGCTGGATATATTTTTATTGCTTATGAACATATCACACTTTGGCATATACCTTGCCTGGTGTCTGGTTCCTCTTCTAAGTTTGCTCTATGTAAATAAGCATACTTTTGTTTTTGCCTCCATCTTCAATTATATAATCATGATTATTGCGGCTTGGTGTACCTCGCCATACTATGCCTCTCTTCGCTCAGATGGTATAACTGTAACTGAACGATTTTTAGGTGTATTAGCCACTTATACTATAGAAAGTATTTTGATAGGTTTGACAGGCTATCTCATATCCAACAATTCTATAAGTCATATGCAAAAGCTTCATGAACAGTATAAAAATGCCAAGGATCATGAGTTAGATTTGATAGAAAAAATGGAAATTCTCGATTCTATGGCTGAAATCTACGACAATGTAAATCTTATCAATTTTATTAACAGTACAGAAATGTCCCTTCGTGAGGAAGTCCTTGTGGAGCGTCCAATTGATATGACAGTACATGATCATACTAAAATGACGCAGAAGCTAAAGTCTTCAATCATGCCAGACCAAATTGATAGCTTTTGGAAATTTACAAATATTACTACAGTAAGAGCAAGACTCACACATAAAAAAATCATTTCTGACGAATTTATAGATATTAACAATGGCTGGTTCCGCGCCCAGTACATCGCTGTGGATTCCACATTGGATGGCATACCTAATATCGTTATCTACACAACCAGAAATATAGACGAGGAAAAGAAGCGCGAAGAGCATCTCATTCGTATTTCTATGACTGATGAACTCACAAGACTGTTCAATCGTAGATGCTATGATGAGGATATTGCTGTATACAGAAAGCAAGGACTGAGCTCAGATTTCGTTTTATTCTCAATTGATGTAAACGGACTGAAGACAGCAAATGACACCTTGGGTCACGCTGCCGGGGACGAATTGATAAAAGGTGCAGCTGATTGTCTTGCCGCATCTGTGGGAAGCAAGGGCAAGGCATATCGTACTGGCGGTGACGAGTTTTTAGCAATTGTTCATTCTGACGAGCCAGAAAAAATATTAGCCACCATTAGAGAAAAATCTGCAGAATGGCATGGTGTTTATGTGGACAAGCTTTCTATGTCCATCGGCTATGCCGCATTCAATGATAACGAAGAGGCTTCCATCGACGATTTG
>CAMNPQ010000162.1 GCA_946548305.1 uncultured Pseudobutyrivibrio sp. | reverse complement strand
CCTGTCCATTGATATATATCTTTCCCTTTGTAGGTTCTAATTCCTTAAGTAGTAATCTGATAAGGGTTGATTTACCCGAACCACTATCTCCAACTATAAAAACGAATTCACCGGGATCAATATGAATAGTCACATCTTCTAGCGCTGGCTTGCCAACTTCGTATGACTTGCTAACGTGATCTAATCGTATCATTAAAACTTTTCGTCCTCCATATACTTCATGTACTTAACAACCATCAATGCTATTTTAAATGTAATTGCATCCTCAAAAACTCTCAAATCTAAGCCTGTACTCTTCTCTAATTTGTCTAATCTGTACACCAGTGTGTTTCTGTGGATGTATAGCTGTCTGGAAGTCTCAGATACATTCAAGCTATTTTCAAAGAATTTGGCAATAGTTGTAAGGGTCTCCTCGTCGAAATCATCAGGAGACTTACTGTCAAATATCTCAGATATAAACATTTTGCAAAGTGGAATAGGCAGCTGATAAATAAGACGTCCTATACCAAGTGCAGAATATGCAATAACCTTTTTGTCACTGAAGAATATCTTGCCAACATCCATAGCCATATTAGCTTCCTTGTAAGAGCGGGAAACTTCTTTGATTTCCCCTACAACTGTACCGTAGGAAACTCTGATGTCTTTTGATTCCTTGTCGTGGAATGCATCAATGATTACAGCAGCTATCTTTTCGATATCATCATAGGTGTCGTTTTCACCTAATTCCTTTACCACAATAATGTTGTGCTCATCTACGGCTGTGACAAAATCTTTTGTCTTGCCCCCAAACACAGAACGCACTCTGTCAAGCTCATCTCCGTCCTTGTCAGGACCTACCTCCACTATCATAACAACTCTTCTTGCACTGATATCCACGTGAAGCTTCTTTGAACGATTGTAGATATCAACAAGCAGTAAGTTATCCAAAAGAAGGTTTTTAATGAAATTGTCTTTATCAAAACGCTCTTTGTAAGCAATCATCAGCTCCTGGATATGAAAAGCAGCTATCTTGCCAACTGTGGTTGCCTGCTCATCATCACCATGAGCCAAAATCACAAATTCAAGCTGTGAATCGTCGAACACCTTAAAGAAATGGTATCCAAGAGCCACCTGACTATCAGCCTCTGAAGCAGCAAACACCTTTACAGCCTCTGACAACTGACCTTTATCGCTAAATGTAGACGCACATACCACGCCTTCCGAATCTGTAACCGCCAGATCTACTTTTGTAAGTGAATGAAGTCCCTCTATAGTATTTTGCATAATTTGATTAGAGATCATATGGATTACCTCCCAACTTTGTAGTCAATATGAACAATGTAAAATCATCATTTTGCATACAAATTCACATAACCTATGCCCATTTTAATATAAATAACCAAAAATTGGAATAGGAATATTACATTTATTTATGCATATTCACAAAGTTTTAAATAGAGTATGCTTTTATTAAATTTTTGAACATTTATTCAATTTGGAGTATTGTCAGAAATTAACTTGGATTTCCACACAATAGATATTCATTTCTAAAGTCAAGTTTTTTTAGCATTTTCACAACTTTTGGTAATATACCCCAAAACGTCCGTTTGCTGAAAATGTGGATAACTTAGGCTATCCACCGGCTTTTTCTGTGGATAAAGTGGATAAAAAGTTTACAAGTCCTATTTTAAGCCATTATTTATGTGTTCACTGTTGAAAAAATATTTCATTTCCACAATCAGATTAATTATATTTCTTTTTAACTAAATAATTTTTTGTGCATTTTTTAGAGAAATAAGCAAGAAACGATTTGCGATATTGTCTGACAATTGTTCATACTTTAATGAAATATTATCGTTCAAAAACTAAATTTCGACTTCTTGGAAATGAATAACTTTTTGCAGGAGAAACGAAACGCAAAAAAATCGCCCTGCCTCAAGCAGGACGATTGTAAATTCTTATTAGAAAATTCTTCTGATTGCAAGAATCTGCTTGTAATCAACATTTGTGTATGTGATACCGGTTCTTGGGTTTGATGCGTGAAGTAAAGTACCATTTCCAGCATAAATACCTACGTGACCTGAATAACATACAATATCACCTGGCTGCATCTCATCATAAGAAACGCCATAACCAACGCTACGAAGAGAGCTAGATGAGTGTGGCAGGCTAACGCCAAATGCTGAATATACACTCATTACAAAGCCTGAGCAATCTGTTCCGTTTGTAAGCGATGAACCACCGTACACGTATGGATTGCCAACAAACTGTGAGCCGTAAGAAACAACTGCGCTACCATTTGAACCAGATGGTGCAGCATATGTCTTGCTTGACGAGCTAGAGCTTGAAGACCCTGATGAAGAAGATGATGATGATGAAGATGCAGAAGACTTAGCTGCTGCTGTTGCTCTTTCTGCTGCTTCCTTAGCTGCAATTCTGTCAGCCTCTTCCTTTGCAAGACGAGCCTCCTCATGTGCTCTTGACTCAGCTACTGTAAACTCTGTAGAAATATCCACGTAATCTGTGCTGATATAACCATCACCAGCATTACATGTAACCTTTACCCAGCCTGACTCTTCCATAGATTCATCAATGATTGTAAGGTCATCGCCGAGTGGAAGCAAATCAATAATATCTGAATCCTGGCTGGCTTCCTCTCTTACATACAATGTAGTAGTGGTAACTGTAGCAACTCTTCTTGACATCTCTTTTGCCAACTGCTCGTTGCCCTGAACTACATATTCACTCTTTACATAACCTGTAACATCACCTGATGTAATGCACAGCCATGTGCCATCCTCTGCTTCTACTGTCTCTGAAACTGTAGCGGCTGATTTGTTATATAGCTTTCCTACATACTCGCTGTCTGAAGAAGCACTCTCGCGAATATATACATAATTATCAACCTGTGCGATTGCTATGTTCGCATAAGGGTTTTCTGCTGTAGCAACCCATTCTGTCTCGTTTTCAGCAAGCTGTGTCTCAGTAGAAATGGATGTTGCATTAGCAAGCATATCGTTAACCGAAAGCTGTGCGCCTGCAAATGCTGTGTAATTGGTAGTCTCTAAAACACCTGTAGCACTAGATAAAGCACTGACTCCAGATGTAGCACTGGCTGCATCCGAGCAAAGTGAAACGCTACCAGCTAACAAACAAGCGGCAAGTGTATAACTAACAGCTTTTGTTACATTTGAATTCATTTTGTAAAAAACCTCCGAATTTGTTACAAACTTATTACAACTGTTGACATTATATAATCTCCCTCAGATAAAGTCAAGTAAGATTTTACCTTAGTTTTTCACAATAATGTCAGACAACTAAATTTTGTAACATTTTAGTAATTACTGTTTTTGAAAATACCTTTCAATGGATGCAATGGCATTGGCACCATCACTTGTTGCAGTTATGACCTGTCTAAGCTTTTTAGTTCTCACGTCTCCTGCAGCAAATATGCCTGGTATTGAGCTTTCGCCGGTTTCATCCGCAATAATATAACCCTTCTCATCCATATCAGGCAGTCCAGCTATGTTTTTAGTATTTGGGTCTGTTCCCACTGCAATAAATATACCTGAAACCAAAAGCTCAGTTACATTTTCAGTTTTTTTATTTTTAACAGTAATAGACTTTACGCAGTCCTCTCCATTTATAGCTTCTACAGTAGAGTCATAGATAATTTCTATATTATTCTTTGCCTTCACCTGATTTTGCAGCACAAAAGCACCTCTGAATTCGTCTCTCCTATGAATCAGGTATACCTTTGAACAAAATCTGGATAAATAAAGGGCATCCTCCAAAGCCACGTCACCACCGCCTACAACTGCCACAACCTTTTCCTTAAAGAAAGCTCCATCACAGGTGGCACAATATGACACACCCATTCCGGAAAATTCTTCTTCTCCTGGACAGCCAAGCATTCGGCTTGTGGCTCCAGTAGCCACTATGACAGCCCTTGCTTCAAATGTATCCTTTTTAGTGACAAGCTCCTTTGTTTCTCCTTTATCTATTATAGAAGAAACTCTGCCTCTCAAGAATTCCACTCCAAGTTTTTCGCAGTGTTTGCGCATTAAATCTGCAAGCTCTTCCCCGGAAGCACCTGGGATTCCTGGATAATTGTCTATTTCATAAGTGTTTAGGATTTGTCCCCCACTAATAGAGCTGGTATCTAATATAACTGTGGAAAAACCTGCCCTCTTTCCATAAATACCAGCTGCAAGCCCTGCTGGACCTGCACCTATTATTACCACATCATAAACCATAACTGTACTCCGTCTTTTTATTTTATGGCGATAGCCTCTGCCTCAAGAAGCACATCCTTTGGAATACGTGCTACCTCTATGCATGAACGTGAAGGATATGGCTCTGGAAAATATTTTGCGTAAACTTCGTTGATTGCAGCAAAATCATCCATATTCTTGATGAATACTGTAGTTTTTACCACGTTTGCCATAGAAGTGCCGGCTTCTGCTAATAGGGCACTCATGCTTTTAAACACTCTGTCTGCCTGGGCTGCAGCCCCTTCTGGAATCTCGCCTGTGGCCTGGTCAACAGGAATAATACCTGATGTGTATACCATGCCATTCACTTCTATTGCCTGTGAATAAGGTCCGATTGCTGCTGGTGCAGCTGTTGTTGAGATAACATTTTTCATTGAATTATCCTCCTTAAGCTTTTATTTTAATTTAATCCTCTACCACAGCACGTATTTTTCCACCTTCAAGGGTGATTTTACGCTCTTTGTAGAGGCGTCCTACCGCTCGCTTAAATGCAGCCTTTGAAAGACCGGTTTCTCTTTTTATAACCTCTGGAGATGCTTTTTCTGTAAAAGGCAGCACCCCAGCATAGCTATCAATTAAATCAAGTAGTGCCTCAGCATCTTCATCCATTTGCACATAAGCCTTGTCTCTGATGGTAACATCACATTTGCCATCCTCTTTTATACCTGTCACACGAACCATAAGCACATCGCCTATGCGATATTTGCTCACGTCCTCATGCCGTGGAATCATTGCCGAGTATTTATCCTCAATTGCCACAAATGTGCCAAAGTCATGACCGAATTCATAAATCCTAGCCTCTACCTCATCACCCACCTGATATGGTGGTTTGGTAGAAAGCATTTCATACAGCCCTTTCATGCTGGCGCAAAGCCTCTTGCTTTTATCTATATAAACTCTGACCAGGATTTCATCCCCTTCTTCAGGCTTTCTGGTCATCTCTTTGAATGGAAGAAACAAATCCTTTTCCAGACCCCAGTCAAGAAATGCCCCTACTTTATTTATTTGGCTGACAGTCAGTACTCCCATCTGTCCCAGCGTAAGCTTTGGTGTGTTGGTGGTGGCAATGAGCCTATCCTTTGAATCCTTGTAAACAAACACCTTTATGCTGTCGCCTATGGCAACGCCCTCTGGTACCTGCTTTTTAGGAAGAAGCACTTTTTCACTGCCGTCTGTAAGGTATACTCCAAACTCAACCTTTTTTTCTATTGAAAGACTCTGTATCTCGCCTAACTTCATTATTTATACTCCAATATTGTATATACTTCATCGTCCTTTAACAGTGCTATCTGATAGCCCGTTTCTAATTCTACCAAATATATATCCAGTTCATCAAATAATAATGCTGCTTTTTTATAGCTAACATTTACTTCTGAAAAATCCTCCTTTGGCAAATAGCGTCTGGTCACATCTATATAGAAGGAGTTGTTCATATGTCCATTTGTGTCAAGGTGTTGTTCGCCTACTTTGAATCTGCCTACAACCTGTCCTCCCTCTTGTAGATGAAGCTTTGGGCGTCTGAAATCAAAGGTTGGCATATCAGCATCCACAGGATATGCTGCCACTATTTTGTCATTTAATCTGGCTGGTCTAAGATGCTTCAAATCCATCAATACCCACAGGGAATCTGCATACACCAAAAGCTCTCCATCCTCTGTAGCTATGGTGTAGATACGTCTTGCCATCATGCCTCTCACCTGATATGGATATGTGGAAATAACAATCCTTTCCATATATTTAGGCAATCTATTAATGTGGATTTCGTAGCTGGTCACAAACCATCCCAAATCTATAGTGGATAAATAATTGACACCTACACCCACATCATCAGAATGAAAGCAGCTGCAATCCTGCATGTAATTAACAAGGCTGTAATAGTTTAGATTAAGATTTTTATCTACTTCACTATAACTGACTCTATCCCTATATTGATACATATAATACCTCGCTTACCCTATATGTGCTCTTGATTTTCATAAGAAAATCAAAGTGTCACACCTCAATATTGTAATAAAAGAAAAAGACCTAAGCAAGTATTTGCTTAGGTCCTAGCTGGCCCACAAGGATTCGAACCTTGAAATGACGGAGTCAGAGTCCGTTGCC
>CAMNPQ010000161.1 GCA_946548305.1 uncultured Pseudobutyrivibrio sp. | reverse complement strand
CGTCGAAGCAACAGATATCGTTGGTAAATCTGGTATTGAAAAATACATGAATGACTATCTGGCTGGAACAAAGGGCTTTGAAACCATTTACGTTGACAGTGTGGGAAATACTATCGCAGAAGGTGAATACCAGGCAGCTGAATCAGGAAATGATGTATATCTTTCTATAGACGCTGACTTGCAAAAGGCAGCCTATATTTTGCTGGAGCAGGAGATAGCCGGAATACTATATTCAAAAATTGTAAACACAAAGGAATCTAATAATAGTTCCTCATCTTCCGTAGTTGTACCTATTTACGATGTTTACTATTCCTTAGTAAAAAATGGAGTCATTGATATAAACGAATTTTCAGATGTGGATGCTTCTGAAACAGAAAAGGCTGTTTTAAATGCCTATGAAGCAAAGGAGCAGGAGGTGCTTAGCACTCTTAGAGCTCAGCTAAAATCCTCTAATGAAATGGTGTACAATCAATTGCCACAGGAATACCAGGCATATTCTACATATATTGTTACAAAGCTTAAAAGTCTAGGCATTTTTGATGCCAATGCAATAGATGCAAATTCTGATGTTCAAGTGTCATGGACCTCAGAGGAAATGGCTGTAAATAAATATTTGATTTATGCTATTGAGCAAAACTGGATTGATATCACAACCTACGAGGAAGAGGCTAAATACGCAGATACAGAAGAGCTTTATTCTGATTTAGTTGATTACACATTGGAATATTTGTCTACAGATTCCAACTTTAAAAAGCTTGTATACAAATATCTACTGTTGGATGACAGAATTTCCGGCTCACAGCTTTGCTTGATTTTATATGACCAGGGTGTTCTTTCCACAGATGATGAAGATTACCCACTACTTGAAAGCGGGCAGCTTTCAGCCTATGAATTTATGCTAAAGAAGATAAAGTCTTTAGACATAACTCCTGGGCAGCTGGCACTGGACCCATGTTCAGGCTCTACAGTTATTCTCGATGTTAAAACCGGTGAAGTGCTTGCTATGGTTACATATCCAGGATATGACAATAACCGACTTGGAAACTCAGTGGATTCCAGCTATTATTCATATTTAACTAACAGTGCTGCTAATCCTTTGTATAACTATGCTACACAACAAAGAACCGCTCCAGGTTCTACCTTTAAGATTGTAAGCTCTACAGCAGGTCTTTCTGAGGGAGTTATTACAACAACATCTGAAATCACCGATTTAGGACAGTATAATAAGGTTTCCAACCACCCTAAGTGTTGGATTTATCCAAGCAATCACGGTAGTATAAATGTTTCTGAAGCTATTAGAGATTCTTGTAACTACTTCTTCTATGAAGTGGGATGGAGATTAGCTGGTGGAGACGGTGCTTATGATGATGTTACCGGTATCAATAAGATTACCAAATATGCATCATTATATGGTCTTGATGAAACTACTGGTATTGAAATAGAAGAAAACACACCACATATTGCAACGGAATACCCTGTCATGGCTGCAATTGGTCAGTCTGATAACAACTATACAACTGTTGGTCTTGCCAGATATGCTGCCGCAATTGCCAGCAGGGGTACCGTTTACAACCTTACTCTTTTAAACAGTGTAAGAAACTCTGAAGGAGAGGTTATTGAAAGCTATAATCCTTCAGTAAGAAATAATGTGGATGTTTTGGATACTTCTCAGTGGGATGCCATTCATTATGGTATGAAAATGGTATGTGAATCCTTATCATCATTTAATAATTTTTCTGTTGAAGTGGCCGGAAAAACAGGTACAGCCCAGCAGGTTTCTACCAGACCTAACCACGCTTTATTTATAGGCTTTGCCCCATATAATGACCCAGAGGTATCCATTGCTACACGTATTGCCTATGGTTACACCAGTCATAACGCGGCAGAAGTATCAAAAGATATTCTTGCTTATTATTTTGGTGTATCAGCTACAGAAGAACTATTAAACGGAGAAGCTAGTATTGTTTCTGATTCTGAGAACGAATTTACAGATTAATTATTTAGGAGAAAAAAATGGCTAAGGATTCTGTTGTTTTAAAAAGTAATAAATATGGACTAACATTACAATTAGATGGGACTATTCCATTTGAAGAACTAATCAGAAGTGTCTGTGAGAAATTTGCAGCATCAAAAGATTTTTTCGGAAATGCCTCTATGATTCTCGAAACAATGGGAAGAGAGCTTTCAAATGAGGAAGGACTTATATTGATTCAGGCCATTGAACTGAATTCTAATATTAAAGTTATTCTTTTGCATGAAAATAATGAATTAAAGGATACTAGAATGCTAGGTCAAATTGACAGGTTTTATGCAGAAGATATTTTCGAGAATGCAAAAATCATTAGGGGAAGCGTTCTAAAGACTGACGAAGTTAGATCTGACTCAAGTATTATTATTCTTGGGGATGTGAAATCAAAAGCCAGCGTTGTTGCAAAGGGCAATATTATAGTACTTGGCTGCCTGGAAGGAAACGCATATGCAGGCTATCCGGATAATTCTGGATGTTACATTGCAGCTGGTGAAGTTCACTCTAAAACAGTTCAAATTGGTAATGTTTCAGGTGAAATAAAACTTCAGGAAAAATGGCTTCATAGAGTTAGAAAGAAGAGTAATGAGCCTGTGGGAATAACCGTTTGGAATAGAGAACTACTAGCAGAGCCACTATCCAGTGGTCTACTTAGAAGGATAAAATAATGTTTCATAATTACAAACTTAAAAACCTGGATTTAAAGTTAATAATTGCAGTCATTGCTCTTACAATTATCGGGATTCTTGTAATCGGCAGTGCCAATGAATCAAATCAACAAAAACAAATCCTTGGTATGATTCTTGGAATATTTGTTATGACAGCCATGGCTATTATTGATTATGATTTTTTGCTTCATTTTCATTGGCTATTTTATGTTTTAGTGCTTGGGCTTTTGGCTTCAGTTTTGTTATTTGGTGACGAATCTGGTGGTGCTACCAGATGGATTGATGTGGGTATCAGATTTCAACCTTCCGAATTGGCGAAGATTTTATTAATATTATTTTTCTCATGGTTTTTTATGATGCATGAGGAAGAAATAAATAAGACAAAAATAATTTTTATAACATTGGTGCTTTCTGCAATTCCATTATTTTTAATTGAAAAAGAACCAGATTTATCAACTACAATTGTTACAATGATGATTATTTGTGTTATGATATTTGTAACAGGTATTAGTTATAAATTGGTGGGAATAGTAGTTGGTGTTTCTGTACCAAGCTTGATTATTTTGCTTGTTTTAATCAGCCAAGAAGGACAGACTATACTGGATGAATACCAGGGCTTGCGTATCTTAGCCTGGTTAAAGCCAGAGGAATATCCATCCAGCTCATATCAGCAACAGAATTCAATTATGGCCATCGGCTCAGGACAGCTAATGGGTAAAGGTCTTGGAAACGAAGCTTTTGATTCTGTAAAGAATGGTAATTATATTTCAGAGCCACATACAGATTTTATCTTTGCCGTTGCAGGAGAGGAATTGGGATTTATTGGCTCAGCCTTAATAATTGCCTTGATATTTTTTATTACCATCGAAATTCTTTTGATTGCTAAACGTGCCAAGGATATTGCCGGTAAACTTATATGTGTTGGTATAGCAACACTAATAGGCTTTCAAAGCTTTGTAAACATTTGCGTTGTAACAGGCTTGATGCCAAATACAGGTTTACCTTTGCCATTTGTCAGCTATGGACTGACATCCTTAGTTACCATATATTTTGGTGTGGGTATTGTTTTAAACGTTGGTCTTCAATCAAAAAATAATAATGGGAGGCTTTTTTAAATGAATATTGGATTAGTAGCACATGATTCAAAAAAGAAATTAATGCAAAATTTCTGTATTGCATACAGGGGTATTCTTACCAAAAATGAAATATTTGCAACAGGTACTACAGGGCGACTTGTAGAAGAAGTTACTAACCTAAATGTACATAAATATCTTGCTGGTCACCTAGGTGGAACTCAGCAGCTTGGTGCTCAAATAGAGCAAAATGAGATAGATTTAGTTATATTTTTACGTGATCCTCTTACTGTAAAATCTCATGAGCCAGATGTAAATAATATAGTGCGTATTTGTGATGCAAACAATATACCACTTGCAACAAATTTGGCTACAGCGGAACTACTTATTAAATCATTGGATAGAGGAGACCTTGAGTGGCGTGAGATGTATAAATAAATTTTTCTCTTTATTCCTAAGCATTTCCTTGGCTTTTGTGCTGGTGGGGTGTGGCACATCAAATGATTCTGTAGCAAGCTACAAAATATACGACTCCTCAAAGACTTATGGAATCACCCATAATGGAGCTAGCTCAGATGTGGAAATGTTTGCACAGGATTTGTGTGTGGTAGGCACGGATGATTTAGGCACATCTGCAATCGATTCACAAGTAGCACAGGCTGCAGGTGCCTTTAATATTACTGAACAAAGCGTAGTATATGCCCAGAATATTCATGGACAAATGTATCCTGCATCTACTACTAAGATACTGACTGCATATATTGCCTGTTTGTATGGCAATCTGGACGATTATTATACAGTAAGTGCTAATGCGGCAAATCAAGCCAGTGATTCCTCTGTAATAAATCTAAAAGAAGGGGATGTTATTTCTCTAAGGGATTTATTGTATGGTCTTATGCTTCGTTCTGGAAATGATGCAGCTATCGCCATAGCCGAGGGAATAAGTGGTGATGTGGATACCTTCATGACATTAATGAATAACACCGCAAAAACTATAGGTGCTACAAACACTAATTTTGTCACTCCTAACGGCTTACATGATGAAAACCATTATACTACCGTATATGATATGTATTTAATTTTAAATACAGCTATGCAGAATGAAACATTCTATACTATTTTTACCGCTAGTAATTATACGGCAAACTATACCAGTGGCGGCAGTGCCAAAACAGTAGAATGGACTACAACCAATCAATACACAACTGGAAAGGTCAAAACTCCAACTGGTTTTACCATCTTAGGAGGAAAGACTGGCACAACAGGGGCAGCTGGATATTGTTTGGTGTTACTATCTGAAAATGAGGATCATGACAAGATAATATCAATAGTTTTTAATGCGGATTGCCGTTCAAATTTATATTTACTTATGAATCAGATATTAAGTACCTACTGTATATAAATAACATGTTTAGGTTTTAATAGTGTTATGCTACAATAAATATAAATAAAACTTTAAGGGAGGTATTTGGACATGGTGGAAATTATTTCGGGCGAAAAGGGTAAAGGCAAAACAAAGCATTTATTGGAAAAAGTGAATGCGGATGTCAAGCAGATTGATGGTTCAGTTGTCTATATAGACAAAAATACAAAACATATGTATGAGCTTGATTCTAAAATCCGACTAATCAACATGGGGGATTATCCTATTGAGTCTAATGATGAATTTTTAGGTTTTTTAAGCGGTGTGTTATCTCAGAACTCTGATATTCAGGAAGTATTTTTAGATAGTTTTCTCACTGTTTCACATATCGATGATAATGAGAATTTGTCTAAGGCTCTAAATAAGCTTGATAAGATTTGCGACATGTTTGATGTAAAATTTGTTTTATCTGTAAGTAAAAACGAAAAAGATTTACCAGAAAATGCCAAGGGTAAGATAATCGTTTCATTATAATAAAAATATTTAGGGCACCATGGAGTGCCCTATAATTATGTGATTTATGAAGAAAAATAAAAAGAAAGACAAGATAATTAAATATCCCAAACAATATCATTTTTCCATTGGATTTATAATTATCGGTGTAATGTTTATATATATGATTTATCATCTGTTTACATACATTACCGCTGATAATATCACTATATATGAAGTTTCACAGGGTTCAATTTCCTCTAATTTGGAATACAATGCATTGGCTATCCGAGAGGAGCAGATTATTTCTGCGGATAATTCAGGAGATATTTTGTATTTAGCTGAAAACTTTGGTAAAGTAGGAGCTAAGACTCAGGTGTATGCATTGGATACCACTGGTGAAATTCTATCATCAATCAAAGAATCCACAGAGAAATCCCAGATATCTTTAGATGAGGATTCTTACAATAAAATTCAAACACTTGTGACAAATTATGTATTAGATTACAATCCTTCCGAATTTAGCAAAACATATACCTTTAAAAATGAATTGGAATCTCAAGTGGAACAGTTATATACTGTATCTGCAATGGAGGCTATGGGAGATACTCTTTCAGCGGCTGTTGCGGCCGGTTCCTTCAATATTTACACCAGTCCAGTTCCTGGCTTAGTAGTTTACTCAGTTGACGGACTTGAAAATCTCACCGTGGATACCTTTGTCTCAGATTCCTTTGATATATCAAACTACTCAG
>CAMNPQ010000160.1 GCA_946548305.1 uncultured Pseudobutyrivibrio sp. | reverse complement strand
GATAGCCAGAGTACTTCAACAAGTGTAGCAGATAGCCAGAGCACATCAGCAAGTGTAGCCGACAGCCAGAGTACATCAACATCAGTTGCAGATAGCCAGAGCACTTCAACAAGTGTAGCTGATAGTCAGAGTACTTCAACAAGTGTAGCTGATAGTCAGAGAACATCAGCATCAGTAGCAGATAGTCAGAGCACTTCAACAAGTGTAGCTGATAGTCAGAGCACTTCAACAAGTGTAGCGGATAGCCAGAGTACTTCAACAAGTGTAGCAGATAGCCAGAGCACATCAGCAAGTGTAGCCGACAGCCAGAGCACCTCAACAAGTGTAGCATCGAGCCAGAGCACTTCTGCATCAGTAGCTGATAGCCAGAGTACTTCAACAAGTGTAGCAGATAGCCAGAGCACATCAGCAAGTGTAGCTGATAGCCAAAGCACTTCAACAAGCGAAGCAGACAGTCAGAGCACTTCAGCAAGTAATAGTGCAAGCACTTCAACAAGTGAAAGCACAAATGCTTCAACAAATGAGAGCTTAAGCACATCAGCTTCTGCAAGCCTGTCAACATCAGCTAGCGAGAGTGCATCAGCAAGTGAGAGCGCATCTCAGTCAGAGAGCCTGGCAGCTGTGACAACAGGAACCACAACAGGTGGTACAGGTACATCCGCAAGTGATGGAGCTACAGCACCTGCATACGCAGATTTAGGAACATTTACATCAGCGATTATAGGAGATGAGGCGGTGCCTCTAGCAGCAGATGCTAATGCTATAGATAATGCAAATGCAAATGATGGTGGAAATGCAGCAACAGCTACTCAGACCCAGACTCAGACCACTATAGAAGACGGAGAAGTTCCTCTATCAGTTATAGATGATTTGGATGATGAAAATGACGGAACAGGAACAGAAACTATAAAGGATGAGGAAACACCACTTGGCATCAATGCACCATCTAGAACTTGGTGGTACTGGATTCTCATAATAGTAGGTCTTATCACAGGAACTGTGGGCTATGATAAGCAGAAAAAACAATTTGTAAAAATTGAAAAGGATGACGAAGACTAAATAATCCTTCTAAAGGGCAGCTGAGGCTGCCCTTTATTTGTGGCAGAAATAATTCTAGTGAAATAGGTCAGAAAAACATAGCAGTTCTAAAGTGGGTTTGTTAAAATAATTATTGAGTTCTTGTTGATATTTTTTTAGCAAAAGTAAATTAAAAACAATTGCTTGGGGTGAATAACTATGCTTAATGTATATTTTGGTGATATGGCAGAAGCTATATATAACACATCAGCTTATTTTAAATATAATTACGAACGAGAATGGATAACTGAACCTAAGATAATGGAAATGATAAAGGATATTGATAAATCTGTTGTTTTAGGAAATGGTGCTATAGACAGTCCTGTTCTTGGAGTCATCGCTCCTACATCACTTTCTGGCGGTGTAAAAACATTAATACTAATAGACAAGATTTCTGACAAAGTATTCAATGCATCTAATTGCGGAGATAATTGTGCCAAGTGGCTTTTGAACATAGGTGAGGAAAAAGATGTTACAATCAACCTGCGCCACATAATGAAATTTCCGTCAGAAGATTTTAAAATTAAGATTATTAATGAAAACAAAATAGTCAGTAATATGAAAGAGCTGATACCCATTGCTGGGAGGTATGTTTAATGCTCGGTAAACATCACATAATAGTACAAAGTGCTCATCTTAAATATGAATTAGATGTAAGAAGAAATATAACAATAATAAAAGGTGATAGTGCCACTGGGAAAACAACCTTAGCGGATATGATTCGAGAATATGTTTTGAACGGAATGGATACAGGGATTTCTTTGAGTTGTGATGTTCCTTGTCGAATTATTGAAGGAAATACGTGGAAAGAACAGTTAATGGCAATTAATCAAAGTATAGTTTTTATTGATGAAGGAAACAGCTTTGTTTCATCAAAAGATTTTGCTAATGCTGTAAGAGAATCAACAAACTATTTTGTAATTATTACTAGAGAAAATTTGCATGCACTGCCATATAGCGTAAAGGAAATATATGGAATTCGCTCTTCTGGAAAATACAATCAATCAACACCAGTATATCATGAGTTGTATAGTATTTATGGGACTATTTCTGATGAAGAGATTACTCCAGATGTAATTATTGTTGAAGATAGTAACGCAGGATACGATTTTTTTAAATATGTTTCAAGCTTAAATACTGAATGCATTTCTGCAAAAGGGAAAGATAACATCTTTAATATGATTACATCTGGTAAATACAGTGGAAATGTGCTTATTATTGCTGATGGTGCTGCATTTGGTGCACAGATGGCAAACCTTTATGATTTGTCAGAGAATAATGATGAGCTAAACCTTTACCTTCCAGAATCTTTTGAATGGATTATTCTTGATTCTGATATATTAAATGATGCTGAATTGAGGAGAATATTACAATCTCCAGAGGACTATATTGCTAGTGAAAAATACTTCAGTTGGGAAAGGTATTTTACTGCGTTATTAATAAATAAAAGTAATGATACATATTTAAAGTACAGTAAACACTCTCTAAACAATAATTATTATAATGATAAAATTATTATGAAGATAATAGCATCATTACCAGCAAATATTATTTTTAAAAACAATTTGTAAAAATTGAAAAGGATGACGAAGACTAAATAAATCCTTCTAAAGGGCAGCTGAGGCTGCCCTTTATTTATTCCTCTTTTTCTAAAAATTCAAAATAAATTCCTAAATTTTACGTTAATTTAATCAAATGGTCATAATTTAATGCTAAAATCATTTTAAGAATGCAAATAATCAGGGAGGTCTGTTTATGGTTTCCAATTCAAAAGAAAGCAAAAAAAATATGACAATTCTTATAGCTGGAGGCGTGATTGTTGCAGCTATTCTTATAGTGGGGATGCTTTTTACAGGTAGAAAGGCAAGCGATGACACTGGTGAAGCGGTTAGAAGTGTTAGTTTGCTTTATTTGGATGAGCTGGCAGGCAGACGAGAGCAGGTTGTGGAGTCTGTTTTAAATGACTACATTTCTGACATAGATATCGCTCTGGGACTGATGGAAAAAAGTGATTTGGAGTCCGTAGATAGCTTTCAGCAGTACCAGGCGAAAATGAAGCAGATGTATGGTTTGGAAAAATTTGCTTTTGTTGATACCAAAGGCATTATCTACACATCAAGAGGAACTAGGACAGACATAGAAGAATATGGAATTGACTATAACAACATTTCTGAACCCACGATATCAATAAAAAATGCCACAGGACAGGATAAAAAAGTAATCATAGCGGTGCCAGTGGACAGATTGCCCTATAATGGCACAACACTGGTGGCTTGCTTTATAGAAATTGATATGGATAACCTGCTGTCAGGTGCATCCTTACAATCAAACAACAATACCACATTTTGCAATCTGTACACCAGTGATGGTATATCTTTGGCAGATACAGTCCTAGGTGGACTTGCAAGTGAAAACAATCTGATGACTGCACTGGAGCATGCGGATTTTGAACGTGGATATTCACTAGAGGATGTAAAACAGGGCTTTAGCGAAAGAACAAAGGGTGTAGTTTCATTTACATATAATGGAATCAAGGAAACTCTTTACTATGTACCGGTTTCAGGCACAGACTGGATGCTTACCTACCTTATCAGAGAAAGCGTCATAAGTGAGCAGATTAATTCCATTTCTGATGCCATAATCGCTCGCAGTTTAGGTCTTGCTATATTTGCTGCAATTATGCTGGCAATAGTATTTGGACTTGTAATCATGCAAAATCGCAGGTCTGCAAAGGCAAAGCTGGAGAGGGAAATAGTAGAAACTGAAAACAGAGTACGCCAGGAAGAACTGGAAGAACAGCTGGCTTTGCAGGAGGAGCTATTAGAACAGGAAAAACAGAGAACTCAGCAGAACAGCATGATTACTGCATTGGCTTCCGACTATAGAAGTGTGTATTATGTGGATTTAGATTTGGACGAGGGCATCTGTTATCAAAATGATGAAAATCTGAATGATCACATGGAAAAGGGTACGCATTTTCATTTCGCAAGTACCTTTGCTGAATATGCCCAAAATTATGTGGATGAAAAATACAGGGATGGTTTTCTTGAATTTATAAAGCCTAGTGTGATTAGGGAAAAGCTGGCAAATGAACTGATTATAGGCTACCGATATCTGATTGAAAGGGATGGCAAAAAAACCTATGAGATGCTTAGAATAGCGGGAGTGCGCCATGCAGAGGACAGGGATGACCACAGAGTACATGCTATTGGCGTGGGATTTTCTGATATAGATGAGGAAATGCGTGATTCCCTGAACAAGAGTCAGGCACTTAGTGATGCACTTAAAACAGCAGAAGAGGCAAACAGAGCCAAGACCATATTTTTGTCTAACATGAGCCATGAAATCAGAACACCTATGAATGCCATAATCGGTCTTGATAATCTGGCTTTAAACGAGGCAGATATTTCCGAAACTACCAGGGACTATTTGGAAAAAATAGATGTGTCAGCAAAACATCTGCTTTCCCTTATAAATGATATTTTAGATATGTCTCGTATTGAATCTGGCAGAATGGTGATTAGAAACGAGGAATTCAGATTTGCCACACTATTAGAGCAGGTCAACACTATTTTTAGCGGACAATGCAAGGATAAAGGGCTTACCTATAGCTGCAACATACATGGGTTGCTAGATGATTTTTACATAGGTGATAGCACAAAACTAAAGCAGGTGCTGATAAACATACTGGGAAATGCTGTGAAATTTACGCCAGAGGGAGGCAGCGTCAATTTCTCTGTTGAAAAGGTGGGAAGCTTTGACAACAAATCTACCCTCAAATTTAAAATCGCTGATACTGGTATAGGTATGAGCGAGGATTTTATACCAAAGCTTTTTGACAGCTTTAGCCAGGAGGATGCCACAGCTGCAAACAAATATGGCAGTTCAGGGCTTGGCATGTCCATCACTAAAAATATAGTTGAAATGATGAACGGCAATATAAGTGTAAAAAGCAAAAAGGGTGAGGGCACTACCTTTACCGTCACAGTGACACTTATGGATTCCGATAAAAAGCTGGTTACAGAGGATGATGAAATAGAAATCAATCCACAGAAAATGTCTGTTTTAGTAATAGATGATGATGACGTGGCTTGTGACCATGCAAAAATGGTGCTGGAAAAAGAAGGAATAGCTACAGAAGTGGCTCATTCCGGTGAAGAGGCATTGGAAATGGTAAAGCTAAAGCAGGCTAGAATGGAGAGCTACAACCTTATTGTTGTGGATTGGCAAATGCCTGATATGGATGGGGTGGAAACCACAAAGCAGATAAGAAATATTATTGGTGAAAAATCTGCAATCATCATACTTACAGCCTACAACTGGGATGATATCCATGATGAAGCGGCGGAAGCAGGTGTGGATAGCTTTATAGCAAAGCCTTTGTTCACTGGAAATCTTTTAGAAGAATTTAGAAATGCTCTGAAGAAAAAAAGAGATGCAGCAGAAATAAAAAAGGCTGATTTGAAAGGACGCAGAATACTTGTGGCAGAGGATGTGGATTTAAATGCAAAAATATTGATAAAGACTCTGCAACAAAAAGGAATTGAATCAGAACATGCACTAAATGGAAAGATTGCTCTAGATATGTTTTCTGAGAAACCGCAAGGCTATTATGATGCTATTTTAATGGATATGAGAATGCCTGAAATGGACGGCTTGGAGGCTACTAAAAAAATCAGAAAGCTGGATAGGGCAGATGCCAAAACTGTACCAATAATTGCTCTTACCGCAAATGCGTTTGATGAGGATGTGCAAAGGAGCTTACAGGCTGGCTTGAATGCTCATTTGACAAAACCTATTGATCCAAAAGTGTTGTTTGAAACGTTGGAAAAGTATCTTTGACTTTTGAAAGGTGACCTTGAATATGACAGAGGAAAACAAAATAGAAAATAGTCAAAAACTTGAGAAATATTTGTCTCCACTTTCTGTATGGGCATTGTCCTTTGGCTGTGCAGTAGGCTGGGGTGCATTTGTGATGCCAGGAACCACATTTTTACCATTGGCAGGACCTTTGGGAACTGTTATAGGCATGCTTCTTGGTGGAATTGTAATGTTTATCATCGGTATCAATTACCACTATCTGATGAACAAATTCCCTGATGCAGGTGGCACATTGACCTACACAATCAGAACCTTTGGGTACGACCACGGGTATATGAGTTCCTGCTTTCTCATTCTAGTATATGTGGCAATTGCCTGGGCTAACGCCACTGCCATTGCTTTGATATGCAGAAATCTTTTGGGGAATACTTTTTGCTTTGGATACATGTATTCGGTGCTGGGATATGATGTTTATGCGGGTGAAG
>CAMNPQ010000159.1 GCA_946548305.1 uncultured Pseudobutyrivibrio sp. | reverse complement strand
TAGTGTCCTTTTTAAGACCTGATTTTGTTTTCTTCTTATAAAAATAATTCTTTGCAGCGTGTAGTTCTAACGCGTCTTTTTTCTTCTGTATAACTTCTGCCGCTGATTTTGCAAATAACGTCTTAGCCTTTTGTTCTGCATCGTTCACCAATTTATCTACGTTATTTACCCATTCGTTTTCTATTTTAGCTTTAGCTTCTTTTAATCCTACGTCTTGTTCCATTTTAGCTAAAATCTCTTTTTTTCTTCTTTCCATTATCAAAGGTTTATCATCTTTTGAAGCATTCTTATATTCTGGTTCTAATTTGATAGCGTCAATCTCCTTGGTGTATTTTCGCTCTTGTCCTTTAATCAATGCTTCTTTTTTATTAGATGCCTTTATTATAGCCATATTAAGTTCTTTTTCCACATCGCCACTAATTATGTCCACCATACGGGAAAAATCACCTTCGAGTATATACAGTTTTTGTTCTTTTGTAATCACCTCATCATATTTTATGTTTGAAAAATTTAGCTGCTTAAACGAACCATTATCCAAAATGTTCTTTAGACTTTCCAATTCTGCCTTTCTTATCTTTGCATCTAAATATTGTGGCTGAGTCTTCTTATTTTGTGGAATTGCATTTTCTGCACCACGGTTTTCGTACCGCTGAATTTCATCCTCTATTGCCTTTAGCTCCAAAGCCATTTCCATAGGGTCATTAGCTTTTATACGTATTTTCTCATATTGTTTCTGGCTTTCATCACTTTTTCTTTTAAGCGAGTCCTCTAAAATACTTTGAAATTTTAAAATATTATCAAACGCAGCTTTCTCTTCAGTAGATAAGTTTTCCACAGTCTCATTCCAGCCGTCATCCCCTGTATATGAATATATTTGAATAAGACTAACCTGCAAATCTGCAATTGATATAGGCTTATCGCCATTTTCTCCAATATTTTCAGTAAGTGTCTTTTCCAAAGAAGTTATTTTTTTTATTTGTTCATTATTAAAAACAGGCATATCATCTACCCCCTATCTTTCAGCTTTATCACATAAATAGTTTACCATTATCATGTGAAATATATGTTATCAATAAAGGTTTTATATCTGATATACCTGTCAAACTTTATTTTAGTTGCATATTTAATTTTTTTGACTTTCATTTTTTCTGATGAAAAAATGGAAGCTATCTATTATCCACTCTTTCTGGATACATATCATGATTTATGAGTCTGTGGTTTGCAACCTCCTCCCACTTAGTTCCTGGCTTGCCATAGTTGCAATATGGGTCAATGGAAATCCCTCCTCTTGGGGTGAATTTTCCCCAAACCTCAATATACTTAGGATCCATAAGCTTTATTAAATCCTTCATGATAATGTTTACACAGTCCTCATGGAAATCACCGTGATTTCTAAAGCTAAATAAATATAGCTTCAAAGATTTACTCTCTACCATCTTTTCCCCTGGAACATAAGAAATGATGATATTAGCAAAATCAGGTTGCCCAGTTATAGGGCACAGTGATGTAAATTCAGGGCAATTAAATTTTACAAAATAATCATTTTCCGGATGCTTATTTAAAAATGTTTGAAGCATTTCGGGCGCATAATTATCAGGATAAACATTATTTTTATTACCAAGTAGTGTGAGTGTTCCCTCTTCTTTTCTATCAGCCAAAGTTTTTTCCTCCTCATTATAAATCGTATTGGATTGGGTCTTTTATTCCATTTAGCTCAAAGGCTTTTATTCTATCTATACAGGTTCCACATTTTCCGCAAGCCTTTTCATGACCCTCGTAGCAGCTCCAGGTAAGTTCATAAGGCACTTTTAGCTCCATACCCATTTTAACAACGCCAGCTTTATTTAAGCCTATGAATGGTGCTTCAATAGAAAGCTGCTTGCCGCTTCCCTCATAAATTGCAGTATTCATTGCGTTATTAAAATCGCTGGAACAATCCGGGTAAGCATTCCCTGCTGCATCATCAGCATGAGCGCCATAATAGATTTTCGAACAACCCTTAGAAAGAGCTATGGCTGCTGCACTGGATAAAAACAATCCGTTCCTAAATGGTACATAGGTACTCACTGGCTTTCCCCCTGTCTCCTTTAACTGCTCATCATACGCCCCCTCTGGTATGTCTTCCTTGGAGTGAGAAAGTAATGTGCAGTCGCTAAACTGAAACATTGTAGATAAATCCAGTGTTATATGTTCCACCTTGTAATAATCACAAACTGCATCTGCTGCTTTGATTTCTTTATCATGACGCTGTCCATAGAAAATGGAAAGCCCTACCACATTTTCGGCTCCATATTCTTTAACAGCAAGGGCAAGACATGTGGTGCTGTCCAGACCACCACTAACTAAAACTAATGCTTTCATACAAAACCTCCTTAAACTATTTCAATCTGGCTAAAAGTGCTCCATCCTCTTTAAATCTGCCTCTAAGTGTCTGTGTGTAAGTTCTTGCAGAGGCATTTTTTATACCTCTTGCTGTCATACAGCTGTGGCTGGCTTCAATGAATACGGCCACATCCGAAGAACCTGTTACCATTTCAATGATTTCTGCTATATCGTTGCCTATGCGTTCCTGAAGCTGCAGCCTTTTGGCAGCCATATCCGCAATTCTTGCTATTTTGGAAAGTCCAATTACCTTTCCATTTGGAATATAAGCAACACTTACCTTCATGTCGTACATCAAGGCAAGATGGTGCTCGCAGTATGAAAACACCTCTATGTCCTTCACATAAACCAAATCCTGATTGTTTTCGGTATAGTAGTCTTCATCAAAGGTCTTGTTGAACATATCCGCAATTTCTTCATTGGAGTAGTTCATTCCTTCAAAGACCTCTTCATACATCCTTGCTACTCTATCTGGAGTGTCCTTTACACCCTCACGCTCAGGGTCATCTCCTAAGGCAATAATAATATTTCTTATGCTTTCTTTGATAAGCTCTTTATTTATAGCCATCTTTCAACCTTCCTTTTATACACCACGTTTATTTGGATCCCAAATGTATTTATGAAGCTGTAGCTGTAGCCTAATGTCATTTCTGTTATGAGAAATCATATATTCCACCATGTCTGAGGCTTGAATTTTCCCAAACACTGGACTTATAAGGCACATGCATTTATCGGATATACGATATTTATCAACCACCTGACATACCTTATCCAACTCACTTATATCAGAACAGACAAATTTAACTGTATCCTTGAATGTTAAATATTCAAAATTTGAAAGGTCCATTTTTTCTTCCATTCCCGACCCTTTTAATTTGTAATCCAAAGTGAATGCCGGTGGATTATCTATAGCTGCAAACTCCTTTATATTTACGCTACCATTTGTCTCTATTTCCAACTTCAATTCTTCTTTTTTTGAAAAAGCTTTTAAAAGCTCAATTACATTTTCAGCTAAAAGAGGCTCTCCCCCTGTTAGCGTTACTCTTTTTACTCCTGTAGATATAACATAATCTACGATTTCTGTTTCTGTCATATCACAGGCTTCTGCTGTATCAAGGCACGCCCATCTGGTATCACAATAGCTGCATGCCAGATTGCAGCCTCTTAAACGTATAAATACCGCCAGTTCTCCTGCGTATCTTCCTTCGCCATTGATACTTACAAATTTTTCTACTACATGAAATATTGCCATTTTTATTACCTGCTATAGCTTGCACAATTATTGGGAGTCTCATATACAGTGACTTCCGCCACATCAAATCCATATCCTTCAAATTTTTCAAAAAAATACTTCGAAAAGTTTTCTGCGGTAGGTCTAAAGTCCACCACTCTCATGAGGAAGTTTTCTTCATTTAAAGCGGCCACTGTAGTGTCCCTAAGTGTTCCTTTCTCATATATAAAAGTATGATCAAAATAATCGGTTTCTGCTTTTAGTGCCTTTTTAACATCCGAAAAATCCACAACCATGCCCCTTTGCTGACCCTGGGACTGTAAATCATCAGCCTTTATTTTTAAAATCACTCTCCATCTATGACCATGTAAATTAGAGCATTTGCCTTCATAGCCAGCCAAAAAATGGGCTCCGTCAAATGATGCCTCTGCAGTTAAAAAATACATTGAATTCCTCCTGAAACAGGACATGAAAATGCACAAAAGAAAAGACTGTAGAGCATACCTACAGTCTAAAAATCTAAGTGATAATTAGTCCTGGTTTTGTTTAGGGACAGGATGGTACAAACGAACTGTCCTATTAAATTTTTTAAGCTAATGTATGATAAACCCATTTAGAAAAAAATGCAAGATTAGTATCCAATATTATTTACAACACCCACTGATACGTAATTGTCTGTAATAGCTCTAAAATCAGTTCCAGGCTCATTTTCTTCATTATAAAGCCCGTTTACCATATAGCGCAAACCATTCTGGTCCAGTTTTTCCACCACATCATAGGTGTCCTTGTAAAACATTCCCCTGGAAACCTCTCTATCATATAAAATCCCTTTACATCGTGACAGTGAGCAGCCTGGAAAATTCACATTGTGAATCATGCCTGGTTCAAGGGGTGTTGCTATAAGCTTTTCTAGCACTTCTTTAATATATTTATCTGTAACCTCATGCATATCACATGCTCCCTCAGACAATGCAATGCTATGATATCCCTGAAAGGCAGCCTCAAAGGCAGCCCCTGCCGTAGCTGAGTATTGAATGTCAGATGCCACATTATATCCGTAATTTATTCCAGACAAAACTAAATCGGGTTTTTCTGGCATAACATTTAAGCTGCCCACTCTTACACAATCTCCTGGTGTGCCACTACAGAAAAATGCGTGAACTCCTGCTATAGGAAATTCCTCGCAAGGATATACGTCTATTGTACTGTGTAGTGTAATGCTGTGGCTGGCTGCACTTCTTTGTGTCTCAGGAGCAACCACCCAGACTTCGCCAAACTCTTTGGCAGCTTTAGCCAATCGCACAATTCCGTCTGAATTTATTCCATCATCATTTGTAATTAATATTCTCATAAATACCCCTACTATCTATCCAAGTTTCTTCTTTTGCTGTCTCGCTGTAAGCTTCATCACTATAGGTATTGGTATTATTCGCTGAAGTGCCATTCCTAAAGCCATTATACGTCCTGGAACTATAATAGTTCTGCCCTTGTCCATGCCATTTAATGCTGCCGAAACACACTTTTGTGGGCTAATCCCCTTTAAAGCAAACACCACATCAGCATTTTGATTAAATTCTGTATCCACAGGACCCGGGCACAGCAGTGATACTTTCACATTAGAATGTGCTTCTTTTAACTCTAATGCCACTGCCCTGGTAAGGCTTGTAACGTAAGCTTTGCTGGCATAGTAGGTAGCCATATATGCACCTCCTGGAAGTAAGCCTGCCGAAGATGCCACATTTAATATGTGACCACTATTCTGTCCAACCATCTTTTGCAGTATCCCTTTAAACAGGATATGCATAGCCACATCATTTACCTTTATCATGGATACTTCCCTGTCTAAATCCGTCTCTACAAAAGAGCCTGCCAGCCCAAAGCCAGCATTGTTAATAAACACATCTATTCTCTCATCATTTAGCTTATCTAAAAGTGCCAGGCAAGCTTTCTTTTTACTTAAGTCAGCTGGGAGTATTTCCACTGGAACATTTACATCATTTTTCAGTTGTTCCAAACGGTCAGTGCGTCTACCTGTAACAATAAGCCTATAGCCTCTCTCTGCCAGCCTATGGGCAAACTCCAGCCCTATTCCTGATGTAGCCCCTGTGATTAGCGCAGTCTTCATGTAATTCTCCTAATTTAATCCATTTATACATCAGTTAATTATACTTGCTATAAAGATATTTTTCTACCATGCCTTGCCGTTTACTGTAATCTCACCCAAAGAGCAATCCAAATTTAAATCCACTGCATCTAAATCAGGTGTTACAATTTCTATGTTTCCTAAATCACAGTTCGCATCAAGCTTTTCAAATTTTCCTGACACTTCCACATTGCCCATGTCAGCTTCTATGTCTCCATCTGAAAAAACCACATCATTTAGATTGATTTCTCCCATATCAGCATCAATCGAAAGCTTACCTAAACTAGAATCCTCAATACCTATATTTCCCGCATCTGCAGCGATTGATGTTTTGTCAAACTCTACGCCAACAATATTGATATCCCCAGCATCAGCATCTAAATTAAAACCTTTACCAGTAATTGCCAAAACATCTATATCACCAGCATCAATATTTATCCCCAACTTGTCCAGCTTACTGTCTCTAGGAATCACTATGTCTATTTTAAAATCATCAGAAAGTGAATGAATACTTTTTCTTGTAATGCTTTGGGTAATACTCAGTTCCCCGTTCTTAAGCTCCACATTAGGCTGGTACTTTTTGTCAATATTGTGACTTACAGTGAATTTATCACCATAACTTATGTCTAAATCAGCAGCGTCCATATCAATATCAATTGCTGAAATGGATTCTCCCGTAAAGTCGTATTCCGTTGTGTCATTAGAGCTTTCATTTTTATTTGCAAAACCT
>CAMNPQ010000158.1 GCA_946548305.1 uncultured Pseudobutyrivibrio sp. | reverse complement strand
ACGAGATCTTAGTGAATTTCCCGGCAAAGATATTGTGCCAGGATGACTGCAAGGGACTTTGTCCTGTATGTGGTAAGAATCGTAACATACAAGCATGTGATTGTGATGCTACAGTTTTAGATCCTAGAATGGCACAATTTTTAGATGTCTTTAATAGCTTTAAGGAGGTGAAATAGCATGTCTATTTGTCCAAAGAACAAATCTTCTAAGGGAAGAAGAGATAAAAGAAGAGCAAATTGGAAAATGAGCAATCCTACTCTTGTTAAATGCAGCAAGTGCGGCGAGCTTATGGTTCCTCACAGAGTTTGCAAGAACTGCGGTTCATACAACAAAAAAGAAATCATCTCTGTTGATTAATTTGTGTTTAAAATCCTCTCGGTTGCGAGAGGATTTTTTATTTGTATTTTTAATATAATTACAGTATACTTTATTAGTATGCTAGAAAGGGAATTTGTATGAGTGAATATACAGTAGTAGCTTTAGACGCTATGGGCGGAGATAACGCACCAGGAGAAATGGTAAAGGGTGCTGTTGACGCTATTAATCAAAATAAAAATATAAAAGTAATACTTGTTGGAAAAGAGGATGTTATAAATAAGGAGTTAGCATATTATACATATCCAAAGGAGCAGTTAGACATTCAAAATGCTACAGAGATAATTGAGACAGCAGAGCATCCTGTTGCAGCTATTAAGCGCAAAAAGGATTCTTCCATGGTGGTAGGTCTTCACCTGGTTAAGGATGGAGCTGCCGATGCTTTTGTTTCCGCAGGAAATTCTGGTGCTCTTTTGACTGGCGGTCTTGGTATCGTTGGACGAATCAGAGGTATTGAGCGTGCTCCATTTGGTACACTGTTTCCTGTAAAATCAGGAGTGGCTTTACTTGCAGATTCTGGTGCAAATGTGGATTGCAGAGCCAGTCATCTGGTTCAATTTGCCAAGATGGGTAGCATCTACATGGAAAAAGTAGTGGGCATCAAAAATCCAAGAGTTGCTATTGTAAATGTGGGAGCAGAAGAGGAAAAGGGAAATGCTCTTGTAAAAGAGACTATGCCTCTTTTGAAGGAATGTAAGGATATCAATTTCATAGGAAGTATCGAAGCCAGAAATATCCCAAATGGGGACGCAGACGTTATTGTGTGCGATGGCTTTGTTGGAAATGTAATTTTAAAGCTGTATGAAGGCTTGGCAAGCACTCTCGTTTCTGTAATAAAGGGCGGCTTGATGAGCACACTCAGATCAAAAATAGGTGCAGCTTTGGCTCTTCCGGCACTTAAGAAGACGCTGAAAGCATTTGACGCCAGTGAATACGGTGGTGCACCACTTTTAGGATTAAAAGGACTGGTTGTAAAGACTCACGGCAGTGCAAAAGCCGGAGAAGTGAGAAACACTATTTTCCAGTGTGTTACCTTCAAAGAACAACAGATAAATGAGCTTATTCGAGATAATATAGTTATAGAAAAGAAAAAGGAGGACTAAAAATGGAATTCGATTTATTAAAAGAGATAATTGCGGAGGTTTTAAATGTTGATGCAGCTGAAATCACAGCTGACACTACTTTTGTAGATGACCTTGGTGCAGATTCTTTGGATGTATTCCAGATTATTATGGGAGTTGAGGAAAAGCTTAATATTGAAGTAGACACTGAAGCAGCTGAAAAGCTTTCTACAGTTGGCGATGCAGTTGAACTTATTAAAAAGACAGTTGCAAATAAGTAATATTAGATTTTTCTTTGGAAATTAAATTGAATAGTTGAAAGCATCCAGCTTTTTCTGGATGCTTTCTTAAACTCAGGATGATTTTTATTTGAAAATAGTGGCATTTGCCAGGGGAATGGAGAAAAACATTGAATAGTGATTTAAAAGAATTTCAAAAAATTATCGGTTATGAGTTTAGAGACGAAAGCTTATTACGTCAGGCACTTACCCATAGTTCCTATGCCAACGAACATCATATGCCAAAGCTTAGCGATAATGAAAGGCTGGAGTTTTTGGGGGATGCAGTGCTTGAAATAGTTTCTAGTGAGTTTTTGTATCTAAATTATACTGATTTAAATGAAGGTAAATTATCAAGGTTAAGGGCTAGTATAGTGTGTGAGCCCACCTTGGCCTTCATCTGTAAGGAGATTAATCTAGGAGATTATGTTCTCCTTTCTAAGGGTGAGGATATGACTGGTGGTCGCACCAGAAAATCCATCCTTTCAGATGCATTTGAGGCTACCATAGGTGCTATATTTTTAGACGGTGGAATGAAGCCAGCCTCAGAGTATATTCATAGGTTTGTTTTGAATGATATTGAACACAAACAGCTTTTCCATGATAGTAAAACAAGGCTGCAGGAGGTCGTACAGGCAAACTACAAAGCCCCTCTTACCTACAACCTTATTTCAGAGTCAGGACCTGACCACGCAAAGGAATTTCATGTGCAGGCAGTTGTAGGAGATAAGATACTAGGTACGGGAGTAGGAAAAACAAAAAAAGCAGCGGAACAAGAGGCTGCCTACGAAGGCTTGCTTAGACTTCACAAAGAGGAGTCGATTAATATTATCTCAGACATTCAATAGGAGTGAATAATGTATTTAAAAAGCATTGAGTTGTATGGATTTAAATCCTTTGCTCATAAAATGAAATTTGAATTTCATAATGGTATTACAGGTATAGTAGGACCTAATGGTTCAGGAAAGAGTAATGTTGCTGATGCTGTACGTTGGGTTTTAGGTGAGCAGTCAGCTAAACAGCTTCGTGGGGCTTCTATGCAGGATGTTATTTTTGCAGGAACAGAAGCCAGAAAGCCACTTTCATATGCTTATGTTGCCCTTACTATGGATAATTCCGACCATGTACTGCCAGTTGATTACGAAGAAGTTACTATAGCAAGACGAGTATATCGTTCTGGTGAAAGTGAATATTTATTAAACGGTACACCTTGTAGATTAAAGGATGTTTCAGAGCTATTTTACGATACAGGTGTAGGTAAAGAAGGCTATTCAATTATAGGACAAGGTCAGATTGAAAAGATTCTTTCTGGTAAACCAGAGGACAGACGTGAGTTATTTGATGAAGCTGTAGGTATTGTAAAATACAAAAAAAGAAAGGCTGCTTCTGTTAAAAAGCTTGAGAGCGAGCGAGAAAACCTGGTTCGAGTAAATGATATTTTATCTGAGCAGGAGAGACGTATTGGACCTCTCGAAAAGCAATCAGAAGATGCCAAACAGTATTTAAAATATAAAGAGGAATTGAAACGCATAGATGTAAATTCATTTATGCTGGAGGTTGACAGGTTAAATGCCAACCTTAGTGAAGTTGAAAATAATGCCAGCATTGCAAAGTCGCATTTAGAGGATAGCAAAAAGGCTCAAGAAGACATTCGTGAAAAATATGATTCTTTGGAAGAGGAAATATCCCTACTAGATGAACAGATTGAGACACTAAAAAAGAATCAGTCTGATTCCACATTACTAAAGGGTAAATTGGAAAATGAAATAGCCCTTTTAGAGGAGCAGATTCGTTCAGCAAATGCATCTGATGAAAGTATGGCTTCTCGTATAGCTGAAATAGAAGCAGATAAAAAAGAAAAGGAAGCTCAATTAACCAATTTCAAAAAGGAAAAGGAAGAGCTTGATAAAACTTTAGATGAGGCTGTGGATAGACTCACATCTGTTAAAAACAGTTATTCAGAGCTTCAAAATGCTATCAGTACCAACAATGAAAAAATTGATAGAGACAATAAAGCTATCATGGATTTGCTTAACAACAGGGCATCCATTAAATCAAAAGAGCAGCGTCTTGAGACAATGCTTGAGCAGACCAACATTAGAAAAGCCAAATTAAATCAACGCTTGTTAGAAAGAAAAACAAGAGAAGAAGATTTAAATGTTGCAGTAAATAAAGCTGAAGAGGAATTTAAGGCAGCACAAAGCGTTCTTTTGGATTTGCAGGAAAAGGATAAGGAATACTCAGAAAAAACCGTAGAATGGAAAAACAAGGCAAAAGAGAATTCTATTAATCTGCAAAATAAGAAGGACGAATTTGCCAGAGTTCAGACAAAGTTAGAATCTGTAAAAAATATTGCTGAAAGATACGAAGGCTACGGCAATTCTACCCGTAAAATCATGGAGCAAAAGGGTAAAATTGAAGGCATAGAGGGTGTCGTTTCAGATATCATTCATGTTGATAAAAAATATGAAATGGCAATTGAAACAGCTTTAGGTGGCAATATTCAAAATATTGTTACAAAAGATGAATCAAGTGCCAAAAAGCTTATTAATTACCTGAAGGATAACAAGCTTGGTCGTGCTACATTTTTACCACTTACATCTGTGGATGGAAGAGGTAATTTTAAAAAGACTGAGGTTTTAAGTGAAAAAGGTGTACTTGGCTTAGCATCTGAGTTAATCACCTGTGACAGCAAATTTGATGGTGTTGTAGCGTATCTTTTAGGAAGAGTTGTTGTCACTGACCATATTGATTCTGCCATTGCTCTTGCAAAAAAGAACAATTACAGTATTCACATTGTAACTATAGATGGTGAGTACCTGGCACCAGGTGGTTCTATGGCCGGTGGTCACTTCAAGAACAAATCAAATCTGCTAGGTAGAAATCGAGAAATAGAAGAACTTGAGATTAGACTGGATTCCATTTCAAAGGAGATGGACGAGCTTACAAGCAGAGCAAGTGAAATCGAAACTGCTGCTTCTCTTTTGGAAAGCGACAAGGCTGATAATACAGCTAAATTAAACGAAGCTGCCATTGCCTTAAACACTGCAAAGCTAGGACTTGATAGAGCTAATGAGCAAAAGAAGGAAAGCTTAAATGCTTATGAAGGTCTCTCAAAAGAGAGCGAGGAATTAGAATCACAGCTTAGAGAAATCACCTCAGGCAAAAAAGAAATTGAAATCGAAAAGCAGGATTCTGAGAATAGAGAAGCTGAATTAAAAGCAGAAATTCAAAAGCTTTCAGATGAAGTTGATGAAAAAACCTACATGGAGACATCTGTCAATCGTACAATGTCCGAGGTTCAAATTGAAGAAGCCAATGCTAGGCAAAAGGTTGAATTTGTTCAACAGAACTTAGAGCGTGTTTTGGCAGAAATTGAGAAATGTGATAGTGATATTTCTTCGATTAAGGAAAATGCCGCTTCTACAAAGGAAGAAACTGAAGCCAAAAAACAGCGCATTGAACAAATCAAAGAAACTATTATTGCCTCAGATGAAAACTTTGGTCAACTTGAATCAGAAATCAAAGAAGCTGTATCTAAAAGAGAAGAGCTCAACAATTCTCACAAAAGCTTTTTTGAACAAAGACAGGAAATTTCTGATAGAATTTCCGAACTGGATAAAGAAATTTACAGATTGGATTCACAGAAAGAAAAGCTGTCAGAAGCCATTTCTAGCCAAAACAATTATATGTGGAATGAGTATGAATTGACATATCATTCAGCAGAGGAATTAAAGGATCCTGAATATAACGATTTGGATCAGATGAAGAAGGATGCAGGCAAAATAAAAAATGCTATTAGGGCAATGGGAAACGTTAATGTCAACGCCATAGAAGAATATAAGGAATTGTCAGAGCGATACACTTTCTTAAAGGGGCAACATGACGATTTAGTTGAAGCGGAAGCATCTCTTGTGAGAATTATTGATGAGTTGGATGCTGGAATGAGGGAACAATTTGCAAAGGGCTTTAAAGATATACAAAAGCAGTTTGACCTGGCTTTCAAAGAACTGTTCGGAGGTGGACACGGCACCTTGGAGCTTGTGGATGAAGAAGATTTATTAGAGACCGGTATCATTATTAATGCTCAGCCACCAGGAAAGAAGCTTATTAACATGATGCAGATGTCTGGTGGAGAAAAATCCCTTACAGCTATCGCACTTTTATTTGCAATTCAGAATTTAAAGCCTTCACCATTCTGTCTATTGGACGAGATTGAAGCTGCTTTAGATGATGCAAACGTAGATAGATATGCAGGATATTTACATAAACTCACTAAGAACACTCAGTTTATTGTCATTACCCATAGACGTGGTACTATGAATGCTGCTGACAGATTATATGGTATCACCATGCAGGAAAAGGGTGTTTCTACTCTGGTTTCTGTAAATCTGATAGAGTCGCAGTTGGATGATTAGTTATTAGTCACTTTTAGGAGACATATTTATGGCAGAAAAAATCAGCTTTTGGCAGCGTCTATTAAAGGGGCTTACCAAAACAAGGGATAATTTCATAAAATCTATTGATTATGTTTTTAACGGCTTCACAAATATTAATGAGGACTTCTACGAGGAACTTGAGGAAGTCCTTATTATGGGAGATATTGGAGTTCGTACCACAGAAACCATCTTAGATGATTTGAAAGAAGCTGTTAAAAAGGAGCACATTAAAGAGCCATCAGAATGCAAGGCTTTTCTCATCAACGAGATTAAAAATCAAATGGCTCTTGAAGAGACGGCATTTGATTTTGAAAACAAAACCAGTGTTGTTCTTATAATTGGTGT
>CAMNPQ010000157.1 GCA_946548305.1 uncultured Pseudobutyrivibrio sp. | reverse complement strand
TCTTGATTCTTCTTTAAAAGCCTTGAATCCATCATGCTTTGATGAAATCTTGGTCGTCTAATATGGGATCCCTTAGTATTACGCTGAACCTCTACATCAAACTCTACACCATTTCCATCTACAGCATCAATATCAAGCTTGATATTTCTTCCACCTGGATATGGGCTCTTAAGTTCAACCTGCCCTTTCACTCTGACAACCTTTACATCCTTACGTTCAAGAATAATCTGCAACAAAAGTTCTGTGGCTTCAATATTTCCATCAAAAACCTTGCTCATAAGGTCATCATCGAATAAAGTTAAATCATCAATCGCTTTATCAAGCTCAGCATTGATTTGAGCACTGAGCTCATTTCTAGAGAATTCATCCTCTGTAACCTTTTTCTTAGCCATACTTACTCCTCACATTAATAATAGCATCATACCACACCCAAAACAATTAGCAATGAGCCGATTTAACGCAAACTTTATATGTGTAAAATGCACATCTGCACTAAGAAAAAGCACAATTACCTGTCAAGATAACTGTGCTTTCTGGTCTGCTGTTTTCTAGGTTGTCGTTCATGTGCGCACCCGAGAATTCGGATGAATAAAACCTAACGGATTTCGATCCTCTTCGATTCATAAGCCTCAGATTTTTTTCTAATCTGAAGTGCTTGTAAAATAACATTTTTTATAAGTTCAAAAGTTGACTTTTTTAGCATTAAATTCTTCTTCAGAAATTACTCCCTCATCCAATAATTCTTTATATTTATACAATTCATCAATATTTGTTTCTGGTTTAAAATTTTGTGCAGAAATATTTTGTCTGTTAATTAATAATTCTCTGATTGCAGCGATTAATTCTTGCTGATTTTCTAACATTACAAACGAAATTTTTCCAGAAGATGTGGATACACTTACAGCATCAAATTAACTGGTGGCTACTACCGAAATACTATCTAGAGGAAGATCAACTTGTCTCCCAAATGCAGCTACACCATAAACACGTTTATTGGTTACAATCATCTGACAATTTCCAATATAGAGTAATACAAATATCCCTGCTCCAATGGTAATTTATCATAGCAAAAATAGTGGTATATATTCTGTTTCATTCCAAGACAATTCTATCATACTAAACAATGTCATCACTGCTCATACAGCCATAAGACCAAAAGGCATTTGTTTTTTTTGTTCTTTTAAAACTGATTTAATAATCTCTTTTTCTTCCATCCTTAAGCTCCTATTATACATTATTTATTCCAAATCTAATTCTAAACTGTTTTTGTATGAGCTAATATTACTTCTATACGTTGATACTGTAGATTGTGCATTAATATAATTTCCTGTTGGATTTGTTGCAAAATCTTTATAGGAATCAACTTCAGAATAATAATCTTTTAAATCTTCCAAATATGATGCATCAGGATTAGAATCTGAAATATCCTTTATAGCATCTTTAGTGGTATTCATAGTATTATCTAATTCTTCGTTCATACTATCCAAACATTGTATTGCACAAGCTATACAATACTCTGGTTGAGCTAATGCAGCTCCTGATAAAATGGATTCGTCTGGGTCATATGGCGTGCCTTCTAAAACTATTGTCATAGCGTCTATAACATCAGATTGTTTAAATCCTATTGCTCCTCCTAATTCAGCACATCCAATTTCATAATCATTTATATAACTCTCACCTTCTTCAATAGACCATTCCCATGCACTTAATACAGAATCAGAAATGATATCCGTTGCATCAGATGCTGTGTTTAAATTTGCATAAGCTTCTTTTGCAACATCTGTTTTATCCGCTTTTCCTACTCCACATCCAGAAATTAGCACACACATGCCTACCATACATAAAATTAAATTTTTCTTCATATATCTTCCTCTCGCAAATTGTATTAAACTATTTTTGAATCAACGTTATCAATTATCCTTTTAAGCCACTTTTGACATTCATCCTTATGACTATAGTGGATAGTCCTCTTAAAAATCTTTTCACCTTCATACTGCAAATATGGAAAATAATGTAATTCATTAATGTCATTTTCGACCTGTAGTAAAGAATAAATGTTATTATTACTTACTATTTTCTGAAATAGTTTTAATCCACATAAACACTCTGACTTAGAAACATAATTTTTAGAACATCCTATTGGTTGAGCGTTACTATTGTTTGGATATAAAGAAAAATAGAAATATACTCCATTTTTTTCCACTTTATATTTGTAGCCCATTTTCTCCTCCTAATTTCATGCTCATACGTAATTGTGTACCCAACGGACATTGTGCATCCGAAGGGATATGCCACGGCGAACCCTTTTATCTTGTGTTGCATTTGTAATTAATCCCATGGCACACCATTTTCTTATATTATCTTGCGTATATCCCCATCTTTCCGAAGCTTCCTTTGTTCCTATATCTGCCATAATTATAATCCTAAAAGTTGTTTCTTCTTTTGCTCGTATTCTTCTTGCGATATTATTCCTTCATCCAGCAATTCCTTATACTTCTTAAGTTCGTCTGCGTCGGATAATATCACCGCATTCTGACCCTGAGCATCTGCATTATGTAGCAATCCCTCTTTATTAAATTTAATAAAACTAAATACCGAATATGCCACTAACATAACCATAAGGATTGCAACAACCCAAAACAACACAGAAGCTTCATATCTATATTCAAAATAAGTTGTTTCTATCTCAAACATAAAAAGACTAATAGAACAAATCAAGTATATGACCAATGAAATTCCACTAATCACAATCATAACCTTATTATTCTGCTTTTCATTTTTGCTATTATATTGCAGTATTGCCAATACTAATCCTGTGATTAATCCAGCATACACTAAAAATCCTAACAAAATATGAACGGTATTCCCCGAAAACACTGCATTAAAAAACGACATAGGTACTCTATACAACAACATCGCTTCTCCGTGATAAACGGAAGATTCCTGCCATTCCCATATTTCTTTGTTGTACATAGCAGGAATAAATGTACATACAACAAGAATAATATAACCCATAATCTCCAACATATTTCTCTGTTTTACATTACTCATTATCACATCCGCCCTTTCTACAAATCCAACAACTCTTTTTTCTTGTTTTCAAACTCCTCCTGAGTAATTGCACCCGAATCGAGTAATTCTTTGTATTTTTTAACCTCATCTACAGAATTCACTACATTTTTTGTGTTACTTTTAACCTTCTTAGGATGTAATTGTTCATTTTTATTCTTTGTTTCTATCGCCTTAAAGCAAATAAAAGGTGCTGAAACCAGTACACTATATATAACAACCACCAGAACCACATTTGCAGGATAAGATTGATTTGTTCGCTCCTGTCTTCCCATTTTCCAGCCTTGAGAGTCTTCGAAAAACGTTACACCAAACCATCCTTTATATGTGTTATCGTGTTCTGGATAGCTTTGGCCATATAAGTCTGAGTCAGGATTAATTACTTTTCCTCCGCTTGTATGATAAGAATACGTACCCATTTTTAATCCAATTATTAAACTTGCCACCACAAAAATAAACCAAACAACTAATACTACCTTCTTATTCTTTAAAATTATTCATCCTTTAAGTTATATTTAAGTGCGGATTTGCGTTTTGTAGCTATCATTATACATATTCTTGCGTTCTCATGCAATTATTTCATCAAAATTTCACATAAAATACTCCAAAAGGAGTGTATTTTATGGTCAAGGATGACAGAATCATTCAGGTTAATGATGTACATATCGGCGAAAATATTAAAAAATATCGTAAACTTGCAGGCTTCAAGCAAACTTCCTTGGTTAAACAGCTCCAACTTTCAGGCTGTGATATTTCAGTCTATTCCTATAATCGTATAGAAAAAGGAACACAGAATCCTACAGTTTTGTTATTACTGACTCTCTGCAAATTACTATCCTGTGATATGAATCAGCTTTTTGGGCTATCCTGAACCAACTCTTCTTGTCTTTATAAATAATAATTACTAGTATATTCAAAATTTTTCTCCACATACTTATTTTTAATCTCATGTTCTACCTTACGTTTTCCCTCACATTTCATTACGCGGTAATTAGTGTTAAAATATTAAATTATATTAACGACTAGGTGATTTTTAACATGATTAAAAAATTTACAATCAAAGGTCTTGTGCAAGGAATCGGTTATCGTCCATTTGTTGCCAAGCTTGCAGATGAACTGAATATAGATGGTTGGGTCAGAAACACTGGTGGTATAGTGACAGTCTTAGCAAAAGCAGATGAAGTTTCCTTAAATAAAATGCTTGATTGTCTGAACTCATCAGTTCCAACAGGCGGTTTCATCAACTCTATTCAGGTGGAGCAATTAGATGAAGGGTCAATATCTGTGGAAAAAGGCTTTGTGATAAAGGAATCTGATGGCGACAGGGAAAACAATCTGCCACTTATTCCTGCTGACATTTGTACCTGCGAAAACTGCAAAAAAGAGTTGTTTGATAAAAATAACAGAAGATATCTGCATCCATTCATCAGCTGCACTATATGCGGTCCTAGATATTCTATTATTGAAGGGCTGCCATACGATAGAGACACTATTACCATGAAAGATTTTGCTATGTGCCCTGATTGTAAGAACGAATATACTCACAAATTGGATATCAGACGCCACGCACAGACAATTGCATGTAGAAAATGCGGCCCTGCCCTTAATTTTACTGGGATTGCATGGAATGAAGGAAATCTTGCAAAATCACTTTTAGAACGAAATATTGGCCATAAATTTTTGGAAGATTTAGAAAATAGAGAACCTATGCTTGCCAAAGCCGCAAAACTCATACTATACGGTGGAATTTTGGCAATAAAAGATATTGGCGGCTACCACCTGGCTTGTACCCCTTTTAGTGAAAATACAGTGGCTTCTCTCAGGGTTTTAAAGCATAGGGAAGAAAAAGCTTTTGCTGTAATGTTTGAAAACCTTGAATGTGTCAAAAAATATTGCAATGTAAATGATAAAGAGGCTGAATTGCTGGAATCCGCTGCTCGACCTATAGTTTTATTGAAAAAAAAGGATAATACCGCTCATCCTCTTGCACAAAATGTCTGCCTTAAGAGCCATTATATAGGTGTCATGTTGCCCTGCAATCCTGTACAAATGATTCTGTCAAGACTACTTGGTCCACTTATTATGACCAGTGGAAACAGCAGTGGCGACGTGTTAGAAACAGATGACTCTAAAATGATACAGTGGATGAAGGAACGCTCTTCTTCTGGTGAAATGGATAATACTCCCCTGGGAGTTCTAAGCCACAATAGAAGAATCCTTCGCCCTATGGATGATTCTGTAATGAAAGTAGTGAATGGCAGCCAACAGTTTATAAGACGTGCCAGAGGATATGTTCCAAACCCTATTAATGTGAACATTGCTAGAGAGCATTTTGGAGCTGGCGGAGATTTAAAGTCCAGTTTTTGCTTTGTAAAAGATAACCTAGCTTATGTAAGTCAATATTTAGGAGATATGGAATCAGCCAGCTGCCAGGTATTTTACAAAAATGAGCAGCAAGCCATGAAAAATATATTTGGCTTTAATCCTTCTGATATATCTTTGGACTCACACCCTGGATATTTCAGCAGAAAAAACGGCTTTGCATATGCTACTGATAATCACCTTAATGCCATTGATATTCAGCACCACAAGGCTCATGTAGCCTCAGTTATTGCAGAACATAACCTGAAGGAAAAAGTATTAGGCTTCGCCTTTGATGGCACAGGCTTTGGTGATGATGGCAATATTTGGGGTAGCGAAGCTTTTATATGGGATGGAAAGTCCAGCATGAGGCGTGTTGCCCATCTAAATGCCACAAAACTTATTGGTGGAAACGAAGGAGCAAAAAACTGCGACACAATCCTTACAGGCTTTTTGCATAGCTTAGGTCTTGATGAATTTGACAGTAATCCAGGTAGAGCCATAGTCTGTGCTGGACTGGATAACAATATTAATACTATTAAATCCACTTCAATGGGTCGATTGTTCGATGCTGTGTCAGCTTTGCTTGATATTTGTCATTACAATTCCTATGAGGGGCAAGCCCCTGTGTGGCTAGAATACGAAGCTGCAAAAGCCACCACATATTTGCCACTGCATATAGGATTAGACGGGGATTGCAAAGAATTATTTAAAGATTTAATAACAGGATTAAAAAATTGCAGAAATATATCTGAAATAGCAAGAGGTTTCATTATCGCTGTATCTGATTACATAGTAGGTCTTGCACTACTGAATAAAAATCTTCTAGATGATAATAACCAAATAGTGCTAGGTGGTGGAACATTTCTAAACTCTATTTTGTTAGAGGATGTATTTTCAAAACTAAAAGCAAACCACTTTAATGTGTATACATCAGAGCAACTTCCCCCTGGTGATGGTGGACTTAGTTTAGGGCAGGTCTACTTGGCTGCACATAAAAACCTAGAACTATAAAAAATGCTGGCAACATGTTGCTGCCAGCATTTTTTTATTATTTATTTATTTCAAAATCCAGACTTTCAAAATCTGCCTTTAATGTAATAGAATCA
>CAMNPQ010000156.1 GCA_946548305.1 uncultured Pseudobutyrivibrio sp. | reverse complement strand
ATATCAAGCTTTACATTACACACTCGACTGATACGTCTCGCTTAGTAATACTTAGTTTTGACAGCTACAGGCTATTTATACACCACCCTACCATCAAAGATAGTGGTTACGACCTTACCCCAAACTTTTCGCCCTTCGTAAGGCATGTTTTTTGATTTGCCTACGAAGTCGGCGGCGTGAATCTCATACTCCAGGTCTGGATTGAATATGGTAATGTCAGCAGACTTTCCCACTGATATATCACCTAAGTTATCCATGCCCAGAATCCTTGCCGGGTTGCTACTCATACATGCAGCCATCTGCATTTCAGTGATTATCCCTGACTTTACCAGTTCTGTGTATGTAAGTGAAGCACTTGTCTCCAGACCTACAATTCCAAAAGGTGATGCAAAGCCCTTTGCCTTTTCTTCGGCAGTGTGTGGTGCATGGTCTGTAGATATTACTTCAAACACGCCTTCTGATAAGCCTTTTCTAAGAGCTTCTCTATCCTCCTTTGTTCTAACTGGAGGATTCATTTTGTAATTGCCATCACCTGGCACAATATCATCCTCGGTAAGAGTGAAATGATGTGGGCAAACCTCGCCGGATACCTTTATGCCTCTTGCTTTTGCTTCCTTTAAAATGTCATAGCTTTCCTTTGTTGAACAGTGACACAGATGAAGTGTTGCTTTAGTTTCCTCTGCAAGCATTATATCACGGGCTTCTATTATATTTTCCACTGCGTTGCTGATTCCCTTTTCGCCCATAGAATCAGACTTTGCACCCATGTTCATAACACCGCCCTGCACCAGATTAATATCCTCGCAGTGGGCAAGCACAGGAATGCCTTTCTTTGCCACAAGCTTCATAGCCTCACGATACAATCCTGAGTCCATCACAGACTTACCGTCCTCAGAAATTGCAGGGATGCCAGCCTTTATCATCCCCTCTAAGTCTGAAAGCTCCTTGCCTTCCATGCCTTTTGTGACAGAGCCTACCTGCAGCACTCTTGTAAGTCCCACAGCTTTTCCCTTTTCATGCACATAATTGACAAGCTCAGGAGTATCTACCACAGGCTTTGTATTTGGCATAGCAAGCACGGTGGTGACACCACCTCTAGCAGCAGCCTTTGAGCCTGTTTCAATATCTTCCTTTGCAGTCTGACCAGGGTCTCTGAAATGCACATGCATGTCTATAAATCCCGGAAATACCAGACAGCCCTTTGCCTCAATGACCTCATCAGAAAAAACGGGAACAATTCCAGCTTCAACAGCTGAAATAATGTTCCCGTCTATCTTGATATCTAATAATTCATTTGTGTTTGTAGGTGGATTAATAACCCTACCATTTTTAATAATTAGACTCATACTTACCTCTCTTTTCAAAACTGTATGTAGTATAGCATAAAGAAGGTCAGTATGAAACTAAAAATGTATGACTTCTCTCATTTAATACCTACATATTCGTATCCAGCACCTTCTACAGCAGCCTTTAAATCAGCCTCAGCCACATCTGTACTGGTCTTTAATATCACTGAATTATTTTCATGATTAGCTGTTGCCTCTTCTACACCAGGAATCTTCTCCAGTGCCTCTTTTACATGAGCCTCGCAATGCCCACACATCATTCCTTTTACTGTAATTTCCATTTTAGATTCCTCCTTTTTATCAGCTGTTTCTAAGCTACCTGTAAGTAATTTTCTTCTTCCAATAGAATTTTTTATTGGTCTATCCTTTGAAATATCATGCATTTTAAACAAATTCAGTCTCAGCGCATTTGTAACTACGCAGAAGCTTGACAGGCTCATTGCCGCTGCTCCAAACATGGGATTTAGAGTCCATCCAAATGCATGAATATAAGCACCTGCTGCAAGGGGTATTCCTATAACATTGTAGAAGAAAGCCCAAAACAGATTTTCATGGATGTTTTTAAGTGTTGCCCTGCTAAGTCTGATTGCAGAAGCCACATCTGAAAGTCTGCTTTTTACAAGCACTACGTCTGCCGCATCTATTGCCACGTCAGTACCTGCACCTATGGCAATTCCCATATCGGCTCTGGTAAGGGCTGGTGCATCATTTATTCCGTCTCCCACCATCGCCACCTTGCCAAATTCCTGAAGCCTTCTGATAACAGCTTCCTTGCCCTCTGGCTTTACACCAGCTATCACTTCATCCACTCCAGCTTCATCTGCTATAGCTTTGGCAGTCTTTTCGTTGTCACCTGTAAGCATAACTACATGAATTCCCATGTTTTTCAGATGCTCAATAGCCTCTTCAGAGTCGTCCTTTATAACATCTGCCACGGAAATGATTCCTAAATATTTGTCTCCTCTGGCGAAAAACAAAGGTGTTTCACCTTTTTCTGAAAGCCTGTCAGCCAGTTCCACTATGTCCTCACGCACACTTACATATTTGCTGATTAGCTCTAAATTGCCTCCATAAACAGCATCTCCATCCAAAACAGCTGTCAAGCCGTTTCCAGAAAGAGCTTTAAAATCTGACACCTCTGCTGGTTCCATTCCACTTTCAAGCCCGTATTCCACTATGGCTTTTGCAAGGGGATGTTCGGATTTGTTTTCTATGGCAAATGCCACTCTAAGTAAATCCACATCATCCACACCTTCATCTTCAAAAATGCCCACTACCTTTGGTTCACCCTTAGTGATGGTGCCAGTTTTATCAAGAGCAATAATCTGGGTTTTGCCTGTCTCCTCTAAAGATAAAGCTGTTTTAAACATGATACCATTTTTTGCCCCCATTCCGTTGCCCACCATAATGGCTACTGGTGTGGCAAGCCCTAAGGCACATGGACAGCTGATTACAAGCACTGATATAGCCCTCGCCAGACTAAATCCTACAGGTCTTCCAACTAAAAGCCATATAATAAAAGTAACTATGGCAACACCTATTACAGCTGGCACAAATACGCCAGACACCCTGTCTGCAATTTTTGCAATAGGTGCTTTTGTAGCTGCTGCATCACTTACCATCTGTATGATTTGAGCCAAAGTGGTATCTTTTCCAACTCTGGTGGCCTCACATACCATATATCCACTTTCATTGCTGGTGGCAGCGGAAACTGTATCGCCTACCCCCTTGTCCACAGGAATGCTTTCTCCAGTCAATGCAGATTCATTTACCGCACTGCTGCCCTCTACCACAACACCGTCCACAGGGATGTTGTCTCCTGGACGCACTACAAAGCGGTCTCCTATTTTGACCTGCTCGATAGGAACCTCCAGCTCCTTGCCATCCTTTAGAAGCACAGCCGTCTTTGCAGCCAGCTTCATCAAATCCTTTAGAGCATTGGTGGTTCTGCCTTTGGAAATAGCCTCCAGCAATTTGCCCACAGTAATCAGTGTGAGAATCATTGCGGCAGACTCAAAGTAGAATTCATCCATAAGCTCCATAACCCTGGCAGAGTCTTGTAGCATAGCAGCAGATGTCATTGCAAACAATGCGTAGACGCTGTATATAAATGAAGCAGCCGAGCCTAGGGCAACTAATGTGTCCATATTCGGAGCCCTTTTTATCAAACCTTTAAAGCCACTGATAAAAAACTTCTGATTGATGACCATTATAATGCCAGCAAACAGCATTTCATATATCCCCATAGCAATATGATTTCCATCTAAAAATGGTGGCAGTGGCCAATTCCACATCATATGTCCCATGCTTACATACATAAGTGGAATCAAAAGTATCACCGAGGCAATCAGCCTTTTTCTAATCTTTGCTGTTTCCGTATCCTTTAGTTCATTATCATAATTAGGAACTGAGCTGGCTGAAGAACTATCTGTAGCCTTGACACTGGCTCCATAGCCAGCATCCTCTACTGCCTTGATAATGGCTGCTGCATCTGCGTTTCCCTCCACTCCCATGGAGTTTGTAAGCAGACTTACAGCACAGCTGTCAACTCCTGGCACAGCCGCCACAGCCTTTTCCACCCTGGCCTGGCAGGCAGCACAGCTCATTCCTGTAACATTGTATTGTTCCATAAACCTTTGCGCATCCTTTCCGTTCATTATCAGGATGTAAACATCTGATAAAAGCATCCTTTCAATTTGTTCTCAGGACACTTTCTCATTATAATACAAAATTTAATTTTACGCAATTCGTCCCATTTCCCCTAAAACAAAAAAGAGCCACCTCCCTAAGGGAGATGGCTGGGTCTTAAACTTCCTCCAATCATTTTTTTATTGTTTAATTTTCTAGTTAAATAATTCGGATAACTTGTCTTCCATATCAACATTGTAATTATTTGTCTTGCGTCCGATAAGTTCATTATACATTATTGAAGCATCATCATAGCCTCTTAAAGCATTAAAATTATTATTGTACATCTTATATCCACCAGCAGTGCTATATGCCTCTCTAACATCGCCGTAGCTTAGTGCAACATCAGTAGATAAAGTTACATCTGTAAATCTGATTGGTAAATATCCAGTTGTCTCTTCAAAGTTTTCCTTGCCACCTGAAACTGTAAATGAATACATAAGGATCACTTCGTTATTACCTGAATTACCACGCAGTTCCTTTTTTGAAAGTACCATGCTGCCAATGTACTTCAATCCTGTAGTATCAAATCCATATTCTAATGTCTCATCAATGTATGGCTGAATTAATTCTTCTGCAGCTTCCTTCATATTTGTCAAGTCATCATCCTTGATGTCCTTTACAGAAGTAACGATTGTTGGCATACCCTCAACAGTATATTCCTTGCTTGTCTGAGTAATCTTGTAACCCTTTGTTGCCCATTTTTCCTCATCAATATCACAGGTAACCGTAATCTTATCGCCATTTGCTAATCCACTTACCTTATCTGCTGTAAAATTTAGCGTACCTTTACCTGATGTTGACTGAGGATTAACGTCTACCATTACTGCTGGTGAATTGCCTGTAAAGTTAACTGTTACATAGTCAAAAGGATCAAAAGCCTCAGCCTCATCTAAGCCTTCAACAGTGTATGTCCATTCCTCATTCTTGAACTTAATTTTAGCTTTTTTAGCGGCACGCTCATTGTATTTAAGGCTTATGGTAACTTCCTGCTCATTTGAAAGATTCTTATCTTCTGAAGCGCTTACCTCAATTGATGAAAGCAAAGAATCCTGTACATCATCAGGGACTTCTTCATCCTCCATAGCCCATCGGATTTCATCCTTATCAACCGAAATGTCAAGATTTCCAGCTCCATCAAATCCGCTTACCTCAACCTCTGTGATTTCTTCCATATCAATTTGGTTTCCACCAAAGGCAGCACATCCTGTTACACCTAATGCTACAGCTACAGTTGCTATTATTGTTCCGCATACTCTACTAAATCTCATACTCATTTCCTCCTAAGTCTAAAAACTTGTTATCTCTATCTGATGAACACATTATACGGCCATATGGTTTCAGAATTTTTGAACACATCCATCTGATACAAATACACACAAAAATAGACTCCCGATTTTACTCGGGAGCCTGTATAAAAATATTCTCATTAGTAGGTTGATCCATGCAGGTCATCAATGGTTTTCTCGAAATCCTCAATCAGAGCTTCACCAAACTCTGGATCCAAGAACTGCTGCATATCTTCTATTGGACCCCAGAATTTTGTCATCTCACCAGCCTGGATATCAGCTTCTGTGTATGTTTCCCTTAAGGCCTTTGTGCTATAAACATGGATATTTTTTCCTGCCCAACTATCTGGATATGCCAGAGGATGTCTGTTAATCAAAAGGTACTGGTTAGAATTTGTAAAATCATTCATATATGTATCTACTACATACCACTGTCCTTCAATATAAACCTGGTTCCAATCTGAATCCCATACGTCTGGATGAGGGTCTGTAATTTCATAGCTGTTTTCTATGATGCATGGGATACCAAGCTGACGCATAACTTCGTTGAACATATATGCATAGACAACTGCATAGGTAGACTGCTGGCCTGTCTCATCAGTGCTGTACACATCTGGCCTTGTCTCTGTAGGGAAGCAAACCTGGCGAAGATAATTGTCTACAAATATTACCTTTTCCCTATCAGTCATTTCTGGTGTCCACACATCATTTAATGCCATTATTACATCATAGCCGCAGGCAAAGCCTTCGCTGGTGTGAGCAACCTTTCCTTCATATACACCAATGGTTCTATAATGGTTCCATAAATCTGTAAACTTATTTCCATATTTAGCTTTTACCTCTGGGTACATTTTGGCATAGCTCTCTGCATCAAAATAGAGTCCATCAGGTGAGAAATAGCCAAAGGTATCATAATTACATAAGAAATCTCTGGCTGGTATCTTTACAAATGGATAACCTGTTCTGTCCTGCTCTGCAAGAAGATTTGTTGCCTCAACATTTGCAATGGCCTCTGAACGTGCTCTGTTAAGATTCTCAATGTATGGATGGACTGTTGCTTCCCAATCTGTATCATAATGCTCGAACTCATATTGTCCCGTTCTAATATCCTGAGGCTTATATGGATCTAAGTATTCTACTATCTCTGCGTTCGCTGTCATGGAACATGTTGGAATTAACATTGCCGCTGCCATCAAGGTTACGATTGCCTTATTTGTAATGTTTTTAAAATTCTTCAAATTTTTCATATCTCAAATCTCCTCGTATAATATTTTTAGATACATTAAATGTACCTTGATAACTTAATAAA
>CAMNPQ010000155.1 GCA_946548305.1 uncultured Pseudobutyrivibrio sp. | reverse complement strand
ATACTATGATTAAGATATACGGAATGCATACATGCCCTTACTGTGACTTTCTGCAGCCACAGATTCAGGGAAAGGAAGATCAGTATCAATATATAGATATAGGCCAGCATGTTCAAAATATGCATGAGTTTATGGATATGAGAGATAACAGACCTGAGTTTGACCATTCAAAGGAAATTGGAGATATAGGAATTCCATGTTTTGTATTTGAGGATGGAAGAATCAGCCTTGACCCAGCAGATGCTGGTCTTGTTGAATACGATGGTACATCGTCTTGTTCTATCGAGGACCATATAGCAGGCAAAAAAGGCTGCTAGTTAACATGTAGGGTTGATTTTGTAACATTGCAAACTGAAATCTGAGGTTTTATAATTTAATAAGGTGATTGTTGAAGGATTCAACAGTTGAGTTGCCACGGAAGGCTTGAGGTAAATCCAGAAAGGCAATACTATGGCAATTAATCTTCAAAGTTATCTAGAAAGAATTTCATCGCTTGGAATGGTTCAACTTCCAACGCAACCAGATGTAACCCAAAATCTTAATACTGACACAAGTGTATCTGATAAGGATTCCTACATCCCTAGTGTAAATAATGCTGAGGCTGCTATTCCTAGTTCAAATTATGGGGCAGATGGAAGGATGGTAAATCTAAGCCAGGCTTTTAGAGCAAATGCGGATAGTATCCAAATGACTATGGATAGGTTAGGCTTGTCATTGGAAGATTTATCTGATGAAGAAAATATGAGCACTCTTGCTACAGCTATGAATGATGGTGCTGTTGCGCTTGGTGTTCCTACTGTGGAAAATATGAGTGATGTTGTGGCAAATCTGGTTCAAAAAGCTAGAGGGGTAAGCGAAATATCTGCTACTGAAACAGCGGCAGTTGAAGAGAATCAAGGCACCGCTGCAGAAGGCGGAGCTTCTAGCTCATCAGGCTCATCTGGTTCAGAGGATGAAACTACTGTTGAAGTTGTAGTGATTAATGGTATCAGGTATTTGGAGACAACCAGGATTGAAAATGGTGTTGAGATAAAAACAAGAAAAGTGCTTGATGTAGCAGAGGACTCTGAGTAATCAGAGTCCTTTTTTATAATAGGTTGTGATGAGATATTTAACTGTTTAATCACATTATATATGTCGCTACGAGCTGCACTGAGAGAAGGCAAGATTGAAACCACTGATGTGGAAGAATATCTGGCATATAAAGAACGAATACTTCCAAAGAAAGCTAGGGAAATTGCGCAGGAGATGATTTTAAAGATTAATGATTGATATTATTGGTTTAGTCATCAGGCAGTGCACGAAACTTTGAAAAGCGCTATGGAAGTATGAAGAAGTTATATAGAAGATTAATGTAATTTGATTATCATTTCCGCTAATATTAGAATAGTTTCACAATCAACCATAATGGCAAAAAACTAAAATAATGCCAATATGGCTGATTGACTCGTGAGGCATTTGATACTATAATAAATATAACCATATTGGCAAAAAACCAAAATAATGCCGATATGGTTAATAGTGGGGTGATACGATATGGATAGAATAGCAGTAATTAATAACATAGGATTTGAACCGTTTTCAAGGCAGGATATTGTCATTTCTGCACATGATCTGAATACAGAGTTCAAAGATACTCAATTAAGAAATCTAATTGGAAATATGATTTCAAATAATGAGATTGTGCGCGTTGGTAGAAACTTGTACAAGAAAGCATTTACTTCTTCAGCCAAACAAATTTATAGTAATAAGTTTTCGACAGAAGCTTTGGAAATAATGAGGCTACTAGATGAAGAATATTCTGGCATAAAGTATCAAGTTTGGGAATTACAATGGCTCAATGAATTTTTAAATCATCTAGTTTCAACAAATTATATATTTGTTGATGTCGAAAACGATGGTTGTGAATTTGTATATTCATCACTAAACGAGGAATATACAGGTAAAATTCTACTAAAGCCTACACTAAAGGAATTGGATTACTATTCTGGAGACAATACAGTAATTATTGAGAGGCTTATTAGCGAGAGTCCAAAAGCGAATAATAATGAGCATGGTGCACCTTTAGAAAAGATTATTGTAGAATTGTTTGCAAACAAAACTCTTGCCGAAATAATTTCTAAGGGAGACTACCCGATGATGATTGAAGAGATGTTTAAGAAGTATTTGATTAATCAAACAAAGCTATTTAGATATGCTAAGCGAAGAAATAAATATGAAGAATTGGTTGAATATATTCGAGAAAATACAAATATTAAATTGATTTAAGGGGATAATAATGATACTTGAAGAAAACTTTTCCATGGAACATATAGAGGCAATAAAGGAATCAAAAAAGGTAGATAAGAATATTTTGGAAAGAAGTATATATGCGCTAGGTTTGTTAGAAGCGCTGGCTCGCGTGGAATTACCTTTTATATTTAAAGGGGGTACAGCACTTCTTTTACTATTGGATGAACCGAGACGTTTATCTACTGATATAGATATTATTGTCAAGCCCGGTACGGATTTTGAACATTATCTAGAAGAGGCATCGAAGATTATTCCATTTAAAGCAGTGGAAGAACAAGAACGAAAACGAGCAGGAAACATAGAAAAAAGGCATTACAAATTTACATATGACTCACCTGCTTATGGTGGCGATTTCTATATTTTATTAGATATTTTGTTTGAAGAAAATCATTACGCAAGAACTATTGAAAAGCCAATTGCAAATTCACTGATTAAAACAGAAGAGCCTTTTTTTAACGTTACAATGCCAACGGTTGACTGTATTTTAGGTGATAAGCTTACAGCGTTCGCACCTCACACAACTGGTATTCCATATGGTGTAGGGAAAGAGTTAGAAATTATAAAGCAGATGTATGATATAGCTTCTTTGTTTGATGCAAGTAGCAATTTTGATGATGTATATAAATCATACATGGATACAGTAAATACGGAAATAAAATATCGTGATTTAGATATCACTTATGAATCGACTCTTATGGATACAATTGATGCGGCTGCAACAATAGTATCAAGAGGTCATTACGGAAATGATTATAGGCTATTACTATCAGGAATAAGAGCAATTAGTACGCATATTTTTGATGAAAAATTTTCAGCCGAAAAAGCAGTTATACGTGGAGCTAAAACGATGTATGCAGCTGCATGCATATTAAAAAATGTACCTATCAGAAAAAATATAGATGTTGATGCTTATAAAGATGAGAATCTTTCTAATTCAGTTTATTCATCAATTTCTAAAATTAGAAATTTTGACAAACTGGGTTTTGCATATGCCGCTGAGGCTATTAGATTACTAAATATCTAAAATATGTGCTAATTAGGGCTGAATAATCAGGGCATTTTTTAATGAAAAAAATTGTGTATAATGAAGAAAAATAGCACATCAAAAATGGTGTATAAATTTTATACACCATTGGTGTCCTGAGACGAGATAGAACATCTGATTTTTACATAATATTTATAATATCAACACATACCATTCACATATAGAGCTTATAGTTTGCATTGTCAGCTCGGCAGCGAATGGTAGCTCGCTTTATAAAATACTCCAACTAGAAAAAATTGTATTTCTTGAATGTTACCTAATTGGTATGTAATGAGAAAAATATTTATTTGGAGGAATTATAAAATGAAGAAACTATTAGCTTTAATGTTATGTGGAGCCATGGGCTTATCAGCTGTTGCATGTGGTCAAACTGCAACAGACACTACTACAGAAACAAGTGAAATGATGGAAACTGAGGAGACTACAGCAGAGGCTGAAACAACAGCTACAGCAAGTGTAGACAATAGCTATGCTGAGGACACAGATGCGCTTGTTGAAGAATATGCTGATGAATTTGAACAGGTTGAGTACACAGATGATGAAACCAGTTTAACAGTAACTTACAATATCTATTTACCAGAGGATTATGATGAAACAGAAGAGTATCCTATGGTAGTCTTTATAGCTGATTCAAGCTGTGCTGGTGATGATGCAATAACTTCTCTTACACAAGGACGTGGAGCCTTGGTGTGGGCTGCAGACCAGTGGCAATCAGCAAATCCTAGCATAGTATTAGTGCCAACATATCCAGAGACAATTTTAGATGACCAGAACGGCTATAGCACAACTGAATATGTAGAGCTTACAAAGCGACTTATAGATGCTGTATCAGAGGAGTACGCAGTTGATACTGATAGAATCTACGGTACAGGTCAATCTATGGGATGCATGACCACTCTCATTTTAGCCTCAGAATATCCTGATTTATATGCAGCATGTATGTTTGTTGATGGACAGTGGGATGTTAGTACACTTTCATCATTAGAAGACCAGACATTTATATATTTTGCTGCTGAGGATGATCAGAATGCTTATAATGGAATGCAGGAAGTCATGGATATGTTCGACGAGGATGGTGTAGAGTATACATACGCCCAGTGGGATGGAACATGGACACCAGATGAACTTACAGATGCAACATCAGAATTAACATCAGGCAATACAAATGCCTACTTTGTATCATGGAAATCCGGTACAATAGAAGCTAGTAGTGAAACTTCTTTTGCTGGTCCTAACAGCTCTACCGATGGTGGAGAAAAGCCAGCATTGGATTCAGAAAATGATAAGCCTGCTATGTCAGATGACGCTAAATCCAGTGAGAAGCCAGAAGGTGGTATGAATGCAGGTGGAGATAATTCCATGATGGAAAGTGTAAAATATCACATGGCATCATTTGACTATGCATATAGATGTATATCTGTAATGGAATGGTTGTTTGAAAACTAACGGGAAAAAAGGATGTATTTGAGTTATGAACAAAAACGAGAGCAGGTACTTTAAATCAGCCGAAAAAATGCATACTGCACTTATTTCTCTAATAGAGAATAAGGATTTCGAACTGATTACAGTTAAGGAAATATGTGCAGAGGCTGGGGTTAACAGATCGACATTTTATCTTCATTATGATAATACCAATGATCTTCTTCGAGAAACAATAGAAGCGACATATAAGGATTTCTTCAGTAGGTTTTCCGCTGATGGACCTAAAAAAATTGATATTGAGGATATGAAGAATGAGGAATTGTTTTTAGTGACTCCAAAGTATCTTATGCCGTATCTGGAATTTGTGGAAGATAACCGCAAGCTCTTTTATATAATGTATGAGAAAAACGAGATGATGGAAGCTGAGAAAACATACGAGAAATGGTTTAAAGAGATATTTGGACCAATACTCACAAGGTTTGGAGTATCTGAGACAGAACAACCATTTATTATGATTTTTTATCTCAAGGGGATTATTGGTGTGGTAAATGAATGGATAGCCAGAGATTGTGCTGAATCAAAAGATGAGATCATTGGCATTATTCAGAAATGCATTTTGATGCCAATAAAAGAAACTAGATGAAAAGGCAAAGCTTCCAGCATTGGTGACAGCTATGTCATTGGGAGTAGTTGGAGCATTGATATTTGGTTTAGGAATGTGTCTTTCTATGGGAATACTTGGAACTGGATTAGTAAGCATGATTTTTGGAATAATACTTGGGCTTTTAGGCACTGCAGTATGTGGTGTGAATTATCCGCTGTACAAAAAGCTCCTAAAAAAGGAAAAGCTATGTACGCTAATGACATTCTTGAACTTGCAAAGGAAATAACAGCAGCTGAGAGCTAAGAGCAGTTTTAGAAAGAGAGGATAGTAATAATTACAGTGGATTACAAGAATTGTATGCCTAATGAAGATGAGACTTTTGATGTTGTTACAAGCAATTACGTATATCAGAACACACCTTATGAGTGGAGTAGAATTAGCGAGAAAAATGGTTGTTGCATATTTTGCGACAACCATTTAATTTTAATTGACTCCGAGGAAGGGTACAATTTTGCAATCTATATGTACTTGAAAATGAGATTATATTTGTTACAATTAATTTAACAGAGTTGCCAGGTGCGAATAACACTTGGGACCAAGCCGAGCGTTGAGCTTGGCTTTTTTACTTTAAGGAGATATTAGTGTTATGGATTTAAAGAAACCATATTCTATTGATGAGCAAATTCAAAAGTTACAGGAACATGGCGTAATTGTTGAAGATGTTGCATTTGTAAGAAATGTTCTTCAAAGGATTAGTTATTATAGATTGACTGGTTATACATTACAATATCGTATTAATGCTAACAGCAGCAATTTAAATCCAGTCATAAAATTTGAAGACTTATATAGTATGATGAAATTAATAAATTATTTCGTTATAATTGTAGGCAGTGATATTTAAAAAATGGATTTTATCTAAGTGAAGTTAAAATTACTACGGAAGGTGTAATAATCATGAAAAAGAATGAAATGATTTTAAATAGTAAAGGTGAGGTGGTTAGCGAAGAAACATATAAGGCTGTTCGGGGTTACGTTGTATCTGCGCAGAAGCAAGTTAGTACTGCGGTTAATTCTGCAATGGTTATTGCCTATTGGAATATTGGCAAGCAGATTTATGATGCTTGTGGAGAAAACGAACGCGCTGAGTACGGAAAGCAGTTGTTAAAATATTTAGCAGAAAAGCTGACTAAGGAGTTTGGTAAGGGGTTTAGTGAGAGAAATCTGCAGTTGATGAGACAGTTTTATCTATCTTTTCAAAATACGAACGCACTGCGTTCGGAATTAAGTTGGACTCATTATCGTAGCCTTAT
>CAMNPQ010000154.1 GCA_946548305.1 uncultured Pseudobutyrivibrio sp. | reverse complement strand
CTCAAGCACTGCGTACTGAGCACCATGGTATGGTGACCATGAGCTGACATAAGGATTAAATCCAAATGCCATCATGGTAACCGCATCAGTCTTTCCATCTGCTACAGGAACCTTAGCTACCATAGACTGTGTCTCTGTAAGCTGATACTTACCACCGAAAGGCATCAGTGTTGAACCTGCTCCAATAGAGCCGTCAAACATCTCAACAAGACCCTTTTGAGAGCATTCATTAAGGTCTGCTAAAGTGTCTAGCCAAGCAGCCTTAACATCACCATTCTCTAAATCCTTAGCAACCTTTTCAATGCCATATTTATCTAAATATTTATCATTTGCATCAGGAAGTTCTACATATACATCTGTCTCCTGGTGTGCTCCGTTTGTATCAAGGAATGCACGTGATAGATTAACAATCTCTTTGCCTCTCCATTTAAGAACAAGACGAGGCTCTTCTGTTACAACAGCAACCTCAATAGCCTCTAAGTTCTCCTCTGCAGCATACTGCAAGAACTTGTTTACATCAGCAGGAGCAACTACAACAGCCATTCTCTCTTGAGATTCTGAGATAGCAAGCTCGGTTCCATCAAGACCTGCATATTTCTTTGGAACCTTATCCAAATCAACTATAAGACCAGGAGCCAGCTCACCGATTGCAACGGAAACGCCACCTGCACCAAAGTCATTACATTTCTTGATAATATAAGAAACCTCTTCTCTTCTGAAAAGACGCTGAATCTTACGCTCTGTAGGTGGATTACCCTTTTGTACCTCTGCACCACAAACTGCTGTAGACTCAGTATTATGTGCTTTGGAAGAACCAGTAGCGCCACCGATTCCATCACGACCGGTACGACCACCAAGAAGGATTATTCTATCGCCTGGGTCAGAGTTCAGACGCTGAACTGCACGTCTTGGAGCAGCACCCATAACAGCACCGATTTCCATACGCTTAGCAACATAATCTGGATGATAGATTTCTTTAACATATCCCGTAGCAAGACCAATCTGGTTGCCATAAGAGCTATAGCCATGAGCAGCCTCACGAACAAGCTTCTTCTGAGGAAGCTTTCCTTCTATTGTATCCTTAACAGAAACTGTTGGGTCAGCCGCACCTGTAACACGCATAGCCTGATATACATAAGTACGTCCTGAAAGTGGGTCACGAATTGCACCACCAAGACATGTTGCAGCACCACCAAATGGCTCGATTTCTGTAGGATGGTTATGTGTCTCGTTCTTGAAGTTGATTAACCATTCCTCCTCAGTTCCATCTACATTGATTGGAACTACGATTGAGCAGGCATTAATCTCATCAGATTCCTCCTGATCGTCTAGTTTTCCATCTGCCTTTAATCTCTTCATTGCAAGAAGAGCCAAATCCATCAGACAAACGAACTTATCATCTCTATCCTTATAAAGAATCTTGAAATTATCAAGATAATCATCAAAAGTTTCCTGAATAGGAGCTTTATAATGTCCGTCCTCTATTGTTACATTTTTTAGCTCTGTAGAGAAAGTAGTGTGTCTACAGTGGTCAGACCAATAAGTATCCAATACCCTGATTTCAGTAACAGTAGGGTCTCTATGCTCGTCTTTGGAAAAATAGTTTTGAATGTGAAGGAAATCCTTAAATGTCATTGCCAAATTTAAGGAGTCATATAAATTGCGTAAATCTTTTTCAGCCATTGAAGAAAAACCGTCAAATGTTTTGACGTCGGCTGGCTCATCGAAATTATCAGATAGAGACTCTGGTTTTACTTCGGAAGTCTCTCTAGAATCAACTGGATTGATGCAGTGAGATTTGATTGCCTCAAACTCCTCATCTGTAATAGTACCTTCAATAACATAGGTAGTAGCGGTGTGAATTGTAGGTTCTTCATTTTCGTTTAGAAGCTTTAGACACTGCACCGCTGAATCCGCACGCTGGTCAAACTGTCCAGGTAAAAACTCAACTGAAAAAACTCTGCCCTCATAATCGAAAGCTTCTTCATATACATTATCAACAGGAGGCTCTGAAAAAACAGTTTTAACTGCTTTTTTGAAAACGTCGTCAGAAACATCCTGAATGTCATACCTAATCAAGACCCTAACTCCTGTAACATCCTTGATGCCTAAGTAATTTCCTATTTCAGAAAACAATGACTTAGCAGCTACTGCATACTGTGGTTTTTTCTCAACGTAAACTCTTCTTACCTTGCCCACTTTACACCTCCGTATATTTACTTGATAATCTGTGAGAAATGCTTTCTGTCGCTTGTGTCTCATAAACTAGTAAATACGACAGTCAGCCTCACAGTTAAAAAGAGTATAACACAAAAAATTCACAACTCCTAATAATTTTTTATTGCTTTTTATCCCAGAATTTTGTCACTTTTGACAAAACATCATCTACTGATGTAAATACTGCATCATTCCATTCTCTTGGAAATGTTTTCCTGTAGCTGGAAAACCTGAATCTTTCGTCCAATAATGCTATCACTCCATAGTCATCTTTCGTCCTGATTACCCTGCCTGCCGCCTGTATTACTTTATTCATTCCTGGATAAAGATAGGCATACTCAAACCCGTTTTTTCCACCTTCATCAAAAAAATCCGACATCAGCTTTCTTTCATTTCCAACCTGTGGCAAACCAGCCCCGAGAATAATTGCCCCGATAAGCTTTCCGCCCACCAAATCTATCCCCTCAGAAAAAATGCCTCCTAAGGTACAAAATGCCACCAAAGATTTTTCTCTATTCTTGTCAAATTCTCCAAGGAATTCTTCTCGTTCCTGCTCTGTCATATTCTGTTTTTGTACGATTAAATCGATATCGTCATTGAAGCAAATAAATTTTTCCTGAATATCTTCAATAAATTTATAGGATGGAGAAAAAACCATGTAGTTTCCTTGCTTCGCATTTACGATACTATGAATATAGCTGGCAAATTTTTGGTACTCCTCTTCCCCACGCCTTGTGTATTTACTGGTGACATCTGTTCCTAGCAGCAAGAGTCGTTTTTTTTGTTCAAACACTGAATCCACATATATTGCGTAAACATCCCTCTCATTGCACAATAAATCCTTGTAATAGTCTATTGGTAGCAGGGTTGCACTGAAATATACTGTGGCTCTAGCCATTCTTAATCTATCCTGAAGTTGGGCAGACGGATCAATGCAATACAAATGAAGATTAAAATTCTTATCTTCATCAAAATCACAATATATTCGATAATGAGCTTTATCCTGCTGATATGCTATGGCAGTAAAATTTCTAAGTCTAAAATAGAAATCCAGCACTTCATCCTGATATATGCCGAATTTAATCTCCTTTTTAAACAACTGCTCTAAAATCATTTGCAAATTGTCACAGGCATTTAAAAGGTTATCTATATCATCTAACACTGTTATATCGCTATCACACATACGCTTGTATTCAAGCATTATTCTGTTGCACTTTTCCAGGGCATTTTCCAATTTTCTGCTGACTGGCTTTGCATATCTTTTAATAGAAAGAATTTCCTCTTTTATAAGGGTCTCAGAATACATTTCCCTTGCCCTGTCTACCATATTATGAGCTTCATCTATCAAAAATATATGCTCGCCATTTTTCCCGTCTGCAAAAAATCTTTTCAAATACACATTGGGGTCGAACACATAATTATAATCGCATATTATGCCTTCACACCAGGTACTAACATCAAGAGCCAATTCAAAAGGGCAGACTACATATTCCTGTGCATACCCTAAAATCACATCTCTTGTGATGACATTCTCTTTGACTATGACTTCGTATATTACATCATTTATCCTGTCAAAATGTCCCCTTGCATAAGGACAATAATCAGGGTTGCAGTCAGTCTCATCGCACATACACATTTTTTCCTTTGCAGTGAGCATAATGGTCTTTCCCTCATAACCATTGTCCACAAGCAATTTGTATGCATCTCTTGCCGCCAAAGCCGTAGCTGTTTTGGCAGTCAGATAAAATACTCTTTCTGCCAGTTTCTGCCCCAAAGCCATCACAGCCGGAAACACATTTGCAATAGTCTTTCCTGTTCCAGTTGGAGCCTGCATAAACAGTATTTTTTGCCTGTAAATGCTTCTATACACATCACTAACCAGCTTTTTTTGACCATCCCTATATTCATATGGAAACTCCAGCCCCTGGATAGAGTCAATCAATTCCATTCTATGATAATATTGAAAGTCAGCCCATTTTTTGAAAATATTTATAATTGTTAAAAACCATTCTTCTATCTCTTCATAGGTATAAAGCTGATTGAAATATTTTATTTCTTCTGTCTCAAGGCTTACATAGGTCAGTTGCACTTCTACAGTGGGTAGCTGGTATTCACTAGCCACCATATATGCATAGCATTTAGCTTGAGCTTCATGGACTAAAATCGGCTTTTTAAATGTCATAACATCCATGTACATGCCCTTTATCTCATCTACAGTGGCAGTAACAACAGTGCCTTCCTCGTCTCTATCTAAAACTAAACCATCTGCTCGTCCCTCTAACCCTAAAATATAATCTTCATACTCAATCTGAAATTTGAGAGGAACTTCTGCACTATAAAATGGACCCATAGAACTTTGGATTTTTCTATGGATCCTACTTCCAGCCTGCATCGCCTCAAATGGGTCTACCGAACCTTTTCTATCGTCGATATCCCCCTCTCTAAGTAAGAACTCTACAAGGTTTCTAACCGAAATATTAATTTGTGCTTTTTCCCCCTCAGGAGTCACTAATCTAGATACTTTCATAATAAAATAACCTGTGCTTCGCACAGGTTAAATATAACATAAAACTCTTTTGTAAACCATGCTTACACTGTCATAAATGTAAGCCATAAAGGTAATTTTGTTATGCAACAACGAACTTCTTTACAGCTTTTTTAAAAGCCACATCAGTACATTCTGATACATAAACATCTAACTCTCTTTTTATCCCCATTGCTAAAACACCTAGTAAGGATTTGCCGTCAATATAAACTACTCCACTGTGGAGGTCTACATTTCCACCGCACTTAGTGGCAGCCTTTACAAATTCCTCAGCATCCCTAGTGTTCTCAAGCATAATTTTAAACTTCATAAAACATCAACTCCTATTACATAAAACTTAACTTAAACGTTTTCAAGAACGTTTAAATAGTTATATCATCAAACGTTTTTGAAGTCAATGCAATTTCTGCTTCATAATTATTAATTTTTTATAAAAAATAGTTCTAAGATTTGTGCAATCTTAGAACTATTATAAACTAAATTAAATAAACATATTTCCATACCATTTTAATGCTTCTACATAGGCATCATACACATCTTGCATTTCAATGTCATGAAGTACCATTAACCTAGAAACTTCTCGCCAATCTCCTGCTTCGTAGCTAAGCAGGAAATCAAGCTGTGGTGAAAATACACCCTCGTTGGAAACCAGAGCTTTTTTGATTTCATTACTAACACCTACCTGCTCCAAAGCTTTTTCCATAGGCATATCTAAAATCAAATTCAGCAGTGAAAACAATCCCATCAAAAACAGCTCATCTTTTCTCATTGCATAATCAAATACAGGCGCAAGATTTTCTGCAAATCGTGCTCTTATAAGAGAAAGTCTTGTAATCTCATTTGGCTTTCCAGCTGCAAGACCATTGAATAGTGTAGCATTCAGCCAACGTCTAATTTCCTTTTGACCAAGGAGGGCTGTGGCCTGAGGAATAGACCTTATATTAGAATTAATTGTCAATTTATTAGCAATTTTTAAAAGATTAATTGACAATGCTGGATCCTGCCCCACAATATTTGCAACCTCTACTAAATCAAAATCAGGCTGGTTAATAACTGTCATCAGCTTCATATAATTGATTTTAATAGGTGAAACTTCTGTATCGCTTTTATTAATAGGAATTCTAAAGAAAGTTCCCTCAAAAATTTTGAATAGACCAGAGCTTTTAGCCTTTTCAAACTCTTCCATTGAATGTAAATTCTCGACGCAAAAATCTACATTTGGTAAATACTTCCTGAAGGCCTTTGCCTGCTCTATTACATCACCAGTCTCACTGTTTATCAAGAACAAATCAAAGTCATTAAGCATAAATTTAAATTTTTCAATTTCTGCAAGCGGCAAATCTTTTATAGCTAATTTAAATCCTTTGTTTTTTAAATCTAATAACCTTTTATTATAAGATTCTTCTGGTTTAATTGTCTGATCAACAAGTAAAACAATTCGTCCAGCAAATCCGGTTAATTGTTCCTCAATGTTTGAAAACAGTGAAATATTGTTTATTGGAATTATTATGCTGCAGTTTGCAACCAAATCATCCTCTGAAACACTATCAAAAACCTCAATACCTACAATCGAACCAGCCCCATCATATTTCTTAGCAACCAGTAAATGTGGATGTTCATACATATTCTCTTTTTGAGCATACAAACAATAAGAAGCAACTGACATATCTTCGTAAAATAGTGGTACTAAAGTAGCAAGCATAATTCCCTCTCCTTTGTGTAATTATTTTTAGTCTTGCAACAAATTCTGACAGAATATTCAGAATATTTACCATTATTATAGCACTCTACAAATCTATATTCAATTAATCATAAAAAAAAGAACTATAAACATTTAAGAATGTTTATAGCTCTTCAGTCAAACAGGGGACGAGAGAATCGAACTCCCACCAAAGGTTTTGGAGACCCCTATCAT
>CAMNPQ010000153.1 GCA_946548305.1 uncultured Pseudobutyrivibrio sp. | reverse complement strand
TAGCAAGACCAAGTGTCTCGACTTATTATTCTTAATTGGATAGAATATAAATAACAGGTGAATTACTGAAAGGAGGTTAGTTTATGGGGCAGTTTATTATTTCAGTAGGTAGAGAATACGGCAGCGGCGGTCATGAGATAGCCAGCAGACTTGCAGAAAAATTTGATGTACCGCTGTATGACCGAAATATGTTAGACCAGATGGCAGAAAAAAACGGTATAGATGCTGAGGATTTGCACAAACATGAGGAAATGAAAAAGCAGGGACTCACTCGTACAGTTAGAGGCCATTCTTCAAGTGTTCAGGACAATATTGCCCAGCTTCAGTTTGATTTTATCAGAGACAAAGCTGAAAGCGGGGAGAGCTTTGTGGTGGTTGGTAGATGTTCTGAAAATGTGTTAAGGGGTAATCCAGCACTTATTTCTTTGTTTATTCGTGGAGACGAGGCAGTGAAGACAGAGCGCATATGTCGCCTGTATAAGCTCAATAAAATTGAGGCAAAGGCAAAAATGTATCGTCACGATAAAAAAAGAAAAGCTTACCATAACTACTATTCGAAAATGAAATGGGGAGACAGTAGGGGTTATGATTTTTGCATCAACAGCTCACTTATGGGTGTTGAGGCTACAGCTGAAGCTATGTACAAGATGATATCAGAGTATCTTAATAGCAAAGAACAGTAATAAGGGATGATGGAGAATAATGTATAGTGTATTTTTAGTTGAGGATGAAATTGTAATCCGAGACGGGTTGAAAGTCAGCTTCCCATGGGAGGAGTATGGCTTTGCATATGTGGGTGATGCCGCTGATGGGGAAGTGGCATTACCCCTTATCAGGCAAACCAAGCCTGATGTGTTGATTACTGATATTAGGATGCCATTTATGGACGGCATATCTCTTTCAAAGATGATAAAAAAGGAGCTTCCTAATACCAGGATTATCATTATCAGTGGGTTTGACGACTTTTCTTATGCTCAGGAGGCTATAAGCATTGGCGTGGACAATTATCTTTTAAAGCCTATCACCAAAGATAAGCTAAAGGATGTTATGTCTGAAGCTAAAAACAAGCTTGATAAAGAAACTGAGCGTGATAATTATCTAGAGCAATTCAAAGCAGAAAGTCAGGAATATGAACAGTTTGCCAGAGTGCGCTTTTTTAACAAGCTGGTTAGCAAAACTATGTCTGTTCCAGAAATCTACGAAAAATCAGAGGAGCTGGGACTTTCCTTTGATTCTACCCATTACAATTTAGTGCTTTTGGATTTTACACCAATGACAGAGGGTACAGCTGCGCCTGTCTATTCTAAACACATGGCAAGACTGTCCGACCAGATTATGCAGTATTTGAAATGCTGCCTAGAGTATCACGTATTTCATTCCACAATGGATACCTATGCAATAATTGTAAAAGGGGACGAAAACACCATCCAGTCACACACTAAAAATTTAATAGAAAATATAGAGAGAAGATGTCTGTTTTATGATGATGATATTCACTGGTATTTGGCTGAAAGCGGAGCAATCACCAGACTTTCAGAATTTGCATCAGCTTATCAGAAAGCCAGCAAGAGACTTAGCATGAGATTTATAAATCCAAAGGGGCACATTTTTTCTGATGAGGATTTAGAGGCTCTTCAAAGAAGCAAGGACGACAGCAATGTAATCGTGGATCAGCATTTGGTTATGCTGTTTTTAGAAAATGCCGAGGCTTCAGAAATTGATAGCTTTTTGGATAACCTGATTAATTCTCAGGGGAAGGATGCTATAAAATCCAACCTGTTTTGCAGATATTTTGCAATGACCATGTATATGTGTGTCTGCGATTATTTAAAGAAGCTGGATTTAAATCCTGACAGTGTACTGAATTCAAATATTCGCACCCTGCTTGACAATGCCACAGGGGATACAGTGGCGGCTTTGGTTGGCTCCATGTTTCAGGTTGCCATTGAAAAGAGAAAGCAGGAGGTGGGAAATCAGTCTAAATCCCAGCTTTCTGAGGCAATGAGATATGTGGATGAGCATTACAGTGACAGTTCATTATGCCTTAATGAAGTGGCAAAGGCTGTGGACATTTCCCCCAGCTATTTATCTGCCATGTTTTCCCGTGATACTCAGACTACATTTGTAGAGTATATGACAGCAAAGCGAATGGAGCAGGCAAAAGCCTTGCTTAAAAATACCAAGGAAAAGACACAGCAGATAGCCGAGAGGGTGGGGTATAAAGACCCTCATTATTTCAGCTATATTTTTAAAAAGACCTATGGAATCAGTCCTAAAGAATACAGAAATGAAGGGACAAAGCAGTGAAAACTAAATCAATGAGAGGTGTACTTCATAGATTAATAGCGGTGATTTTAGTACCTATGAGTATCGTAATTGCGATACTCATAGGTATCTTATGTTGGTATTCTTTTCAGTATAGAACGATACTTCAAAATGTTACAGCTGCATCAGCCTTTAACCAGAACTTTAAAAGTGATGTGGATTTAAAAATGTTCTATTATGTCAGTGACAGTGCCTATGCCACAGGCAAACCTATGGATGAAGTGGAAAATGCCAGAGCTTTGGCGCAGCGTTTGCTGGAGCAAACCACTGAAAAGGAAAGCATTGATTCCATAGAGTCTGTCAGGGATTTGTGCGAAACTCTTGAAAATAGAATGATTGAAATTGACAATGCCGAGACCTACGACGAGGGAATGACTCAGCTTGAAAACAACATATATATTCTCACAGACTTAATCCAGACATTTATGTACGATTATCTGTACTACGAATCAGTACATCTGAGCGAATTACAAAGTGAAATCACCAGACAGGTGGAATATATCATAATCACCATAGGTATAGTGTTTGCCATAGTGATAGTGGGAATACTTTTATATGTTTCTAAGATTACAGAAAAAATAACAACTCCCCTTACAAAGCTTGCAGGAAGAGTGGAGGATATCACAAGAGGGGATTTTGAGGTGAAGGAGCCTGTGCAGGCGGAGGAAATAGAAATCCAAACCCTTTCAAACGGATTTGAAGAAATGGTTGGCAAGCTGAATTCGCTGATTGATGAAAACAAAAGGGTGGAAAGAAGAAAACGACATGCACAGCTGGAGCTTTTGCAAGCCCAGATAAATCCTCATTTTTTGTATAATACGCTAGATACAATTATATGGCTGATAGAGGCTGATAAAAAACAGGAAAGCATTAATATGGTCAGCGACTTATCTGATTTTTTCAGATTTTGTCTTAGCAGGGGAAGGGATATCATATCCCTGCAGGAGGAAGAGAGGCATGTGCTTAGTTATCTGGCTATCCAGAAAATCCGCTATCAGGACAGAATGGATTATGAGGTGAATATCCCAGAAAGTCTCTACCCTTATTCTGTACCCAAACTGACCCTACAGCCCCTTGTAGAAAACAGCATTTATCACGGTATAAAGCTACAGAGGGAAAAGGGAAAAATAGTTGTGGAAGCCGTGGATCTGGATGACAAAATAGAACTGACTGTGAGAGACAACGGAGCAGGTATGACTGAAGAACGCTTACAGGAAATGCGAACAGCCATTATAAATGGCGAAAAAGTGGGCTTTGGTCTTAGAACAGTTCATGAGAGAATACAGCTTTTGTTTGGTGAGGAGTATGGGCTTACCATTTCCAGTAGTCAAGGGGTAGGAACCACAATCACGGCCCTTATTCCAAAGCAAAAGCAGGACGAGAAGGTGATAATAAATGATTAGAATGAAAAAGCTATTGGCAAAGGTTCTTGCGTCAGTTTTGATTTTTTCTTGTGTAGGTTGTGGTGATAGCAGTGGCAAGGAAAGTGCAGCTGAGGATAACGAAGCTTTGACGGTGATAGGGTTTTCCCAGCCTGGGGCAGAATCTGCATGGCGAGTTGCCCTCACTGATTCTGTGCAGGAGGCATTTTCTGAGGACAGGGGCTATAAATTAATATACAAGGATGGACAATCAAAACAGGATAATCAAATAAGAGATATCAGGACTTTTATCCAACAGGGAGTGGATTATATCATCCTTTCCCCTATAGTGGAGTCAGGCTGGGACACGGTTTTATCAGAGGCAAAGCAGGCAGGCATTCCTGTCATTATCTGTGATAGAAATGTAGTAGTTTCAAATGAATCCTTATACACAGCCTTTGTGGGTTCGGATTTCAAATCTGAAGGTGAAAAGGCAGTAGCATATTTACAGGAAATGTATGAAGCCGATGAAGCTGGAAATCTGCCAGAGGTTAATATTGTCCACATTCAGGGAACTATAGGTTCATCAGCTCAGATAGGTCGCAGCAATGCTCTAATAAAAGCCTGCGAGGACAATAGCAACTGGCACATTATCGTGGAAGAATGTGGAGAATTTACAAAGGCTAAGGCCAGAGAAATAATGGACAACACTTTACAGGAAATAAATAGCGATTCTATAGATGTGCTGTACTGTGAAAATGATGAGATGGCAATGGGAGCAATTGCAGCATTGAATGAGGCAGGGATTGCCTATGGCAATGAAAATGATATAACTGTGATATCCTTTGACGGAAGTGTAGGTGCCCTACAGCTTTGTCAAAATGGACAGATAGATTTGGTGGTGGAATGTAACCCCCTTCAGGGACCTTATCTTTTAAACATTGTGGAAATGTTAAATAGCAATAAGACAGTCCCTAAAATCACCTATGTTGACGAAAAGTATTTCGCAAAGGATGACTTAAGCGAGGAATACATAAAGTCAAGAAAATACTAATTTTTAAAGGGAATGGTGACAGATGTGCTGTTACCATTCTTTTTTAATGCCAGAAAAGCTAATCCACATTCTTTGCCTTGGGATTTTGCAGGAGAAAGTGAACAGGAAAACAGTGGAAAAAGCCCTTCACTGGTAAGTGATGGATCATCCACATAAACAGCGGAAGCTTCTTCATATGCCTTTTTTAAAAAGCGGTTGATAGTAGCAGGGGTGCGGCTGCTGATTCCCACAGGGTCATTCTGATAGCACCAAAGAAAACAGTTGTCTAAAATGGGAAGATTGGCATCTCTGATTGCCTCCACAAAGCCCTGGAAACATTTTACAGAATCGGAGTTATTGTTAATAAAAATCCCCCCTAGCTTTTGATGTCCCATATTAATCAGGCTTCTTGCCATCTGGTAGCCTTTGCCATAATAATCAAGTGTCACCACTAAAGGATTATAAAGCTCTGATGGGGCAGAATTCACAAACACAACTGGTGTCTGCCGCTTCAATAGCAGTTGAAATAAATCTGCGTTTGGCGAGGGAAGATTTGAATTCGCCGGGTATATTATCAGACCACCATATATGTCCTTAAGCAAAAGCTTTAATACTTCTCTCTCAGCCTGAAAACTGTTTTTAGAATCATAGATTTCAGTTTCGAATTTGTTTTTCAAAAGCACAGAGTAGATATCGCTTAAAAACACTTTTGCTTCTGGGGAAGTTGTGGATGGAAGCAAAATCATAACTGTATTTTTTTTAGAGCTATCACTTTTTCCTATGACCTTATTTCCGCTACCCCAATGCTTTGAAATGATGCCCTGCTCTGTCAAAAGTAAAAGAGCCTGCCTTATTGTGGAACGACTTACCTGATAAATATTTGCCAGCTCCATTTCTGTAGGCAGATTGGTTCCTATCTCATATTTGTTGTCTAAAATATCCTGGTTTATTTTTTCTTTCACAGTTATGTATTTTGGAATCATAAAATTATTTACCTTTTTCTAAAGAGTTTCTATATATCTTATGGAAATTTTATCATACACAGGAGAAAATTGGTATGTTATTTATTGATATTTCGAACATACCAATCATAAAAATTTCACATTTCAAACAAAAAATTTTCACGAGTCTATTGGGGGATTTTTAAATTGGTATGTAAAAATCCATGATTTGAAAAATTGGTACTATCGTAAACTTAGAACCGCTTTTTACCCATTAAAACCCCATTGTTACAGGACTTTTTCAATGCTACAGTGATTACAGAAAAACAAAACAGCCAATAAAATTGGCAGGAGAAGGAAGGAGAAACCTTATGAAAAAAAGAATTGTGGCAGGACTTTTAGTTAGCCTTATGGCTACATCAATGGTAGCTTGTGGTGGGGCAAGCTCGGACACAGGAGCTTCTGATGCAGGAGCAGATGCAGGCACAGAAGTACCAGCAGATACAGCAGCAGACAGTGGTTCAGATGCCGCAGCAAGTGGGGATTTAATTACAGTAGGATTTGCACAGGTTGGACATGAGTCAGACTGGCGTACAGCTTCAACAAACTCAGTTCAGGCAGCATTCTCAGAGGACAACGGATATGACCTTCAGTTTGTTGATTGCGATAATGATTCAGCAAAGCAGATTGAAGCTGTTAGACAGTTTATCCAGGATGATGTTGATTACATCGTAATCGACCCAATCGTTTCAACAGGCTGGGATACAGTTTTGACAGAGTGTGAGGACGCTGGTATTCCTGTAATTGTAATCGATAGAACAATAGACGACAGTGATAAATATGTATCATGGGTTGGTTCAGAGTTCATGAACGAGGGTCTTGCAGCAGGTACATGGTTAAAGGATTATGCTGAGGCTAAAGGCATCACAGACCTTAACATCCTTGTAATTGAAGGCTCAAATGGTTCTTCTGCACAGATTGGTCGTACAGATGGTTTCAAGAAGATTGCTGATGAGAATGGCTGGACAATCCTTGATTCACAGGATGGCGATTTCACTCAGCATGGTGGACAGCAGGTTATGGAATCATACTGCAAGTCATATGAAGGAAAGTTTAA
>CAMNPQ010000152.1 GCA_946548305.1 uncultured Pseudobutyrivibrio sp. | reverse complement strand
GCTGTAATGCCCTTGTTATACATATCCATAACAGCCATACCAGCATGCTTAGCAAGACGAATTCTTTCAGAATAAACTGCTGGGATGGTGCCATTTCCTCTAAGTCCCATTCCCAGAGCCTCTGTAAGGCAGTTCATGGAATTGGCTGTGTACATACCTGAGCAGCTACCGCATGTAGGGCAAACATTTTCAACGAAGTTTTCCACCTCATCCTCTGTCATGTTGCCAGCTGCATGTGCGCCAACAGCCTCAAACATAGATGAAAGAGAACGCTTTTGTCCTCCTACATGACCTGCAAGCATTGGACCGCCTGAAACAAATACTGTAGGTAAATCAAGACGTGCTGCTGCCATAAGAAGACCTGGTACATTCTTATCACAGTTTGGCACCATAACAAGCGCATCAAACTGATGGGCAAGTGCCATACACTCTGTAGAATCTGCAATCAAATCTCTGGTTACAAGAGAGTATTTCATTCCGATGTGTCCCATTGCAATACCATCACATACAGCAATAGCAGGGAACACTACTGGAACACCGCCAGCTTCAGCTACACCCAGCTTTACGGCATCCACAATCTTATCAATATTCATATGGCCGGGTACGATTTCGTTATACGAAGATACGATACCAACCATAGGCTTTTTCATTTCCTCTGGGGTAAATCCCAGTGCATTAAACAACGAACGTGCTGGTGCCTGCTGCATGCCAGCTCTTGCATTATCACTTCTCATTTCCTGACTCCTTTCTAATCCGCCCGTTACGTTCACAAGCGTAGTCTCCCGACAGTCTATAATCGCTCCACAATCAAGTCACCCATCTGGGCTGTACCAACCTGAGTCACGGCTGAGCCGTCACGAGGCATAATATCGATGGTGCGATAGCCATCCTTTAGTACCTGCTTTACAGCTCCTTCAATAGCATCTGCCTCAGCATCTAAATCAAAGCTGTAGCGAAGCATCATAGCTGCAGAAAGTATGGTAGCTATAGGATTTGCGATACCCTTTCCTGCAATATCAGGTGCGCTTCCTCCTGAAGGCTCATATAATCCAAATTTTGTATCATTAAGCGAAGCAGATGAAAGCATTCCAATGGAACCGGTAACCATAGATGCTTCGTCTGATAAAATATCTCCAAACATGTTCTCTGTAAGAATTACATCAAACTGTCTAGGATCCTTTACAAGCTGCATTGCACAGTTGTCCACAAGCATGTGCTCATAGCTAACCTCAGGATAATCTGCTGCAACCTCCTCAACAATCTTTCTCCAAAGCCTAGAGCTGTCAAGGACGTTAGCCTTGTCCACAGATGTAACCTTCTTGCGACGTTTCATTGCTATGTCAAAGCCGCGCTTGGCAATACGTCTGATTTCTGTTTCTGTGTATGTCAATGAATCTCTGGCAACAAGCTGTCCATCCTCTTCTTTTGTGGAACGTTCTCCAAAATAGAGACCGCCTGTGAGTTCACGCATAATCATCATATCAAAGCCATCCCCGATGATATCATCACGAAGTGGACACGCTTCTTTTAATTCATCATATAAATACGCTGGTCTGAGATTTGCAAAAAGATTAAGGCTTTTTCTGAGTTTTAGAAGTCCCGCCTCTGGGCGCTTATCAGCTGGTAGCTTGTACCAAGGACTGGTAGATGTGTTGCCACCGATTGAACCCATTAGTACTGCGTCAGATGCCTTTGCTGCTTCGATTGCCTCATCTGTGAGTGGCACCCCTGTAGCATCTATTGAACAGCCACCCATGAGTATTTCATTATAGTCGAATGTATGACCAAATTTTGCTCCGATGGCATCTAAAACCTTTACTGCCTCAGTCACGATTTCTGGTCCGATTCCGTCTCCCCTGATAACACCTATTTTGTAAGCCATAAAACTGTCTCCTAGAACTTCTTTAAATATAATAGTAACATTTTAGTACACTAAAGCGTGAAATTCAAGGAAGTTGAAAGTCATTTTAATAACTTTGACAAAATAGCATAAATACTTCTACAATACACTTATATGGTTTAGTGAACTTTACCACTTTAAAGTGTAAAATATGAGGTTGTGTTATGTCATCCAAGGAAAGAATACTTAATTTACTAGAATCAAATAAGGACTCCTATTTATCAGGGGAAGCCATGGCAAAAGAACTAAGCTTGTCCAGAAATGCCATTTGGAAAGCCATAAATGAGCTGCGAAAGGCCGGGTACAATATTGAAGCCATCAGCAACAAGGGCTATCGCCTTGCCACTTCAAACGATATCATTTCTGTACCAGGTATCCTTTCTTATATGGATGATTCAGATTCAGAAAAGATAGCAGATAAAATCCATATCTACGATTCACTGGATTCTACAAACAAATATGCAAAGGAACTGGCTATTTCAGGGGCAGCCCATGGCACTCTCGTTATTTCTAAAAGCCAAACTCTTGGAAAGGGCAGACGTGATCACAGCTTTTTTTCGCCAGATGGTGGAATATACATGAGTATTATTTTATCCCCTGACCATCTTCCTACGCTCGATAAGGATGCTATCACAACACATACTGGTGTGGCAGTGTGTCAGGCAATAGAGGAGCTTTGCTCTATCAGTCCCAAAATAAAACCCATCAACGATTTGTTTGTTGATGGGAAAAAAGTGTGCGGTATTCTAACAGAATCTGGTATTGAGTTTGAAACAGGGCTTGTCCAATGGATTGTCATTGGTATTGGGATAAATTTCGATTCCGATATTTCAAAATTCCCAGTGGATTTACAGCCTGTAGTGGGTTCTCTCTTTTCTAGAGGCAATGCTTGCGTCACAAAAAATGAACTCATTTCAAATATTTATAAGCGTATTACCCACTGGGATGATGTTGATACTACTCCTACATAGATACACTTACTGGCTCTGGCTTCGCTTCATTTACAAGATGTTTATACGCATTTAAATCTATTTAGCTTAATCTTAACCTGCCCCTCCTGAACCTTATTAGATAATTTCTCGGGAACCTTTTTGACATTTTCATATTGATCTTTATGTGCCATTTCTGCCACCGCTTGAAGGATTGTGAAGTATTCTTTTTTCCCTGTGTCAAATGACTTCATGGTTGTTATAAACTGTACATTCCATCTTGCAGGAACTGTAATTTTAATCACAGGTTCTGGTGGATTAGGCTCGCCATTTTTCCATTTGACATTATTAGCTACGGGATTACGGGCTGCCAGCAAATAATCCCTATTTATTGTTTGCTTGTATTTTTCAACAGGAGTAAGCAATGCTTGCATTCTGATAAATTCATTTAATACCTCCTTAAATCCTTCCCTTTTTTAGTAATACCCTTTTTGTAATGGAATGGTTGCAAAAAATGCTCCAGCCTAACAAGGCACGGAGCATTTTGAATTTGGCTATAATTTACATTCTGAGAAGTTCCAGGATGGGACAGTGAAATTATTGAGGAAGAAATTCCTTGCTATATGAAATTATATATCCAATCCAAAGGGCTTATTTTTTGTATTGGGTAATTTTCTTCCAGTTAGAAGGAAAACCCATAGCACTATAGAGTGCCTCATAACTTACGGTAGAAGATTCTTTTGCAAAACAATTAATCGTATTAACCAGTATTCTCTTAAACGCATTAAAATCATCTTTTCTTAAGAGATATCTAAAGGCTATAACTACCGCAAACAAGTCATTCTTTCCACAAATATACTGTTCACCACGAGTTTCAATTTTAAGTTTTTTATGTAAAACAGTATCAGGTATCGAAGTATGACTATGCGATATATACAACCTTTCTCCGTGTGCGCATATATTTCTAAAGTCTGTTAAAACTTTTAAGTACTGTGATATTTCTTTTTCATTTACATTTTCATATTCTTTGCTAATTTTTGATTGAATATCCGGTTTCAGGAAAGAATACATTTTAGATATTTGTCCCAGTGTAATGGTGTTAACGATAACATATAGAGGAACATCATTATATTTTTCCCTATAATAATTTATATAATTATGACCATTATTTTTTGAAAGTTGATATTCCAATATATCAATCAATTTTTCAATACTTTTCTTATTTTTCACCGTAACATTATAATTTTCTATATTGGTATATGCAGTTGATGATGGCGAATATTTTTGGCAAAAATAATAGGATATTTGTGAGCGGAAACGCTGTTCTATGTGTTCTATGTATCGAAAGAAAAGGAATCTAAGATTTTCATCAAATTTATATAGAGAAACAATCTCATCAAACGTGGTTCCATTAACATAGCATCTATTCATAGGGTTGTAAAACAATGTTTTATACCCATCAATTAACGAAAAGTATCGTATATCCCTTAGTGTTTCAGATGCATAGGTTAAATCATTAATGACTAGATGTTTATTATTAATAAGATTAGTAATTTGTTCGTCAATAGATAAAAAAGGTTTTAACATCATACCCCCATAAATAATTTGATAACATAATAAAAGAAAAGAGGGCCCGAAGGTCCTCTCTCCGGTCGCAGGCCTCACAAGCTTCTGCAACCTATCACTGAACATATTTTAACAACTTTTAGGTTTCTTATCAATTGGATACTTTCTACAAATTAAATTTAATCTCATTATATTGTTATGTACAAAACTGTATCAATGCCACCTTTTTTAATTACATTTTTGGGCAAATACCAATGTATTGCTTTGTTCTCTGTACGTTGGAGCCTTACCTAGTTTTATTAATTACACCATAGAAAAATATCGCCAAAAATGGGGTATAAAAAAGAGGCTTGCGTAGACATAAATTCTATGCAAGCCTCTTGATTTTAACTATTAAAACAATGACTTTACTGTTGGGTAAAGCTTCTTAAATTCCTGATATCTTTCTTCGTATTTACGAATCAGCTCTGGGTCTGGCTCAACTGTGGTCTTAACCTTTACAAGCTTTTCACAAGCCTCTTCTACTGATGCATACTCTCCGCATCCTACTGCTGCAAGGATAGCACCACCAAGTCCTGGGCCTTCCTCGTTTTCAAGAATATCAAGCTTAAGATTCATTACTGATGCAATAATCTGCTGCCACAATGGGCTCTTTGCACCGCCACCGCAAATCTTAGAACGCTCAATCTTAATTCCCTGACTTCTGGCAACCTCAAGAGAATCACGAAGACCGAACGCAACACCTTCAAGAACAGCCTGTGTCATATCCTCACGAGTTGTGTCCATAGACATACCAATGAACATAGCACGTGCATCTGGATTGTTGTGTGGGCTACGCTCTCCCATAAGGTATGGAAGGTAGAATACACGGTTCTCACCAAGATTCTTGATGCCTGCCTGCTCAGCTGGGTAATCCTTTGTCTTAAGGATTTCATCCATCCACCACTTGTTGCATGATGCAGCTGAAAGCATACATCCCATCAAATGATAGCCACCATCTGCATGGTCAAATGAGTGAAGTGCGTTAGCAGGGTCTACTGTAAAATTCTTGCTAGAGATGAAGATTGTACCTGATGTACCAATTGAAAGATTGCACTTGCCCTCTCCAACTGTACCTGTACCAACAGCTGCTGCAGCATTATCACCAGCACCTGCCACAATCTTAACATCATTTGTAAAGCCAAGCTCTGAGGCTACTTCAGGCTTAATAGTACCAACTACTTCGTAGCTCTCGTAAAGCTTAGGAAGCTGAGACTCTGAAACGTGGCAGATATCCATCATTTCCTTGCTCCAGCAACGGTTCTTTACATCAAGTAGAAGCATACCGCTGGCATCTGAATAATCTGTGCAGAAGCTTCCAGAAAGCTTGTAAGCGATGTAATCCTTAGGAAGCATAATCTTTGCAACCTTTGCCCAAAGTTCTGGTTCATTCTCTTGCATCCAAAGAATCTTAGGAGCTGTGAAGCCAGCGAATGCGATATTTGCTGTATACAGAGAAAGCTTATCCTTTCCGATTACAGTATTTAAGTATTCTGTCTCTTTTCCTGTACGTCCATCATTCCAAAGGATAGCTGGACGGATAACATTATCATCAGCATCAAGTGTTACAAGACCATGCATCTGACCACCAAATGAGATACCAGCTACCTGTGACTTATCCACCTCTGAAGTAAGCTCCTTGATACCAGCTATTACCTGGGTCCACCAATCCTCTGGCTTCTGCTCAGACCAGCCTGGATGTGGAAAGCTAAGATCATATTCTTTTGATACGATTTTTTTGATATCGCCATTTCCTTCCATAAGAAGAAGCTTAACAGCAGATGTACCAAGATCAACACCAATATAATACATAATATTTTCTCCTTTATAAAAAAGCCTTCCCCCTAAGGGGGAAGGGGGACCGCGCTAGCGGTGGATGAGGGGTGCCTATAGTTACAACACCTCATCAGTCACCTGCGGTGACAGCTTGTCTCGCCTTCCGGCTCGGTCGTTGCTAAACAGGCTCCACTGGAGCCTAGCAACCCCAGAGGGGGAAGCCTTTAATTATCTCCATGGATTCTCTGTAGGGTAGCGTACGCCTGCTGGCTGGTTGTATCCGATTTCGTCAACCTCTACGCCGATATACTTGAATACCTCATAGAGAGCCTTGCCGAAGTGTCCGAATGCAACAGCTCCGTGATGTGGGAAGCCCTTCTCGATTAACCAGTGACGATAGAAGCGTCCCATTTCTGGAATAGCAAATACACCGATTGAACCAAATGACTTAGTTGCAACTGGAAGAACCTCGCCCTGTGCAATGTAAGCACGAAGGATGTTGTCAGCTGTAGACTGAAGTCTGTAGAATGTGATTTCACCTGGAGCGATATCTCCTTCAAGTGTTCCGTTTGTAACCTCTACA
>CAMNPQ010000151.1 GCA_946548305.1 uncultured Pseudobutyrivibrio sp. | reverse complement strand
AATAAGTGGCTTTAAATCCAGTTCACGCTCTCCCTTTTTTGTCTTTTTTACTATGTTGATGCAATCAGCCTCATCGAAGAATTTTTCTTTTAAATCTATAATATTGTTGATATAGCAGGCATCATCTTTACTGTCCTTGTATGTGACTATATAGCTTGCTGCTGTAACAGCACTCATGCATTTTTCAGCATCATCAGGCAGATATTTGAAGCTTGTAATGGCAAGCCCCTCTACCATATTTTCATTTAGAGCAGCCATGCCTTTAGCAGAAGCCACTTCTTCCTTTAAATCAATATCCATATATTCACCCTCAGATGTAAGTCCTACACCAAGAGGGGATGCAAATGACATAATCTGATGCGGATTAAAGCCCTCGGAATATCTGATTGGAAGATTTGCTCTTTTTACAGCCTTCTGGAAAAAACGCATTAAGTCCAAATGACCAACATATCTCATTATTCCTGTTTTTTCAAATCTGATTCTAACGCGCATTGTGACATACCCCCGATCCGATTTTTGCTGAGCCACAACCACTACAGCTCATTTTACAGTTAGGAGTAACCTTTTCGTTCATTGCGTTATTCCATTCTCTTTTTAAGAATTCCTTGGAAACATGACAGTCAATAAAATCCCATGGGAATATTTCGTCTAAGTCACGCTGTCTGTAAGCATAAAAATCTATGGAAATATTGTTCTTTTCAAAGGCTTTAAGCCATTTGTCAAAATCAAAGTACTCTCCCCAGGCATCAAAGAAGCAGCCACTATTGTATGCATCTAAAATTGCTGGGCAAAGCCTTCTATCACCTCTGGCAAAAACACCCTCTAATACAGTTACATCAGAATGATGCCAGTTGTATTTGAGAGACTTTTGATTAAGCTGAGCCTTCATTTCATCATTTACTACCTTGGCACGGCGAAGGTATTCTCCTGCCTCGTACATAGGTGCCCACTGAAATGGTGTAAATGGCTTTGGCACGAAAAAGGAGGTAGATATGGTAATCTGACAACGTCCCTGACGCTGCTCCTTTGGAACAGTCTCGTAATATGCCGCAGCAATATCATTGGCAAGGCGAGGAATAGCTTTCATATCTTCATCAGTCTCAGAAGGAAGACCTAGCATAAAATAAAGCTTTACCTTGTTCCAGCCACCCTTAAAAGCAAGTGTGGCACCACCTATTATATCCTCAACAGTAAGACCTTTATTTATAACATTTCTCATTCTTTGGCTACCTGCCTCAGGAGCAAATGTAATGCTGGATTTTCTAACATCCTGTACCTTAGACATAACATCAAGGGAAAATGCATCAATACGTAAAGACGGTAATGAAACATTGACTCCCTCAGAAAGACAGTCGTCGATAAGAAAATCCATTAGCTCTCCAAGAGCATGATAATCACTGGATGAAAGTGAGCTTAGGGATATCTCCTCATGACCTGTGGAAGCAAGTAATTCCTTAGCCTGAGCCTTTAGTACCTCTACAGATTTCTCACGATTTGGTCTGTAAATCATACCAGCCTGACAAAAACGGCAGCCTCTTATACAGCCCCTTTGAATTTCAAGAACCACCCTGTCCTGGATTGCTCTAACAAAAGGAATAAGCATTTTAGTAGGATATGGTGCTTCATCCATATTTTTTACAACCTGACGCTCAACAGTAGCAGGCACATCATCATAGATAGGTGTAAAGCTTTCTATTGTTCCATCAGCTTCCTTGTAGGTGACCTGATAAAGGGAAGGAACATAAATACCTGGAATATGGCTTGCTTTGTGTAAAAAATCAGCCCTATCAAAACCGCTGGATTTGCACTCCTTGTACAAATCCAGAAGCTTGCCATAGCTGGTCTCCCCCTCGCCCATATATGCAATATCTACAAAATCTGCAATAGGCTCAGGATTTGACACACAAGGTCCACCCACCACAATAATAGGATCATCATTTTCTCTATCCTTAGATAGCAATGCCACATTTGCCAAATCAAGAATCTGCAAAATATTGGTATAGCACATTTCGTATTGAAGGGTCATACCAATAAAATCAAAATCCTTAATAGCATCCTGTGATTCTAACGCAAAAAGAGGTATATTCCTTTCCTTCATCAGATGATGTAAATCTGGCCAAGGTGAATATACCCTTTCACAATATGTATCATCTCTTTTATTTAGCATATCATATAAAATAGCTATACCAAGATGAGACATTCCAACCTCGTAGACATCAGGAAAGCACATGGCAAATCTGATGTCTACCTTAGCTGGATTTTTTATAATACTATTAAATTCGTTGCCAATATATCTAGCAGGTTTATCAATCTGCATCAATATATCGTCAGGTAAAGCAAGTTTTTTCATAAATTTATCTTTGAGCTAACTCCGAGGTAATATCTTCCCATGTAACACCCTTTTCAGCCATAAGCACCATTAGATGATACAGGAAATCTGATATCTCATATTTGGTCTCTTCAACATCAGGGTTTTTAGCTGCAATAACAATCTCAGTAGCTTCCTCACCCACCTTTTTGAGAATCTTATCAAGACCTTTATCAAAAAGATAATTAGTGTAAGAACCTTCCTTTGGATGCTCTTTTCTATCCATAATTATCGCATATACATTTTCGAAGACTTTAAGCGGATTACGCTCAACATACTCCTTTTTTACAATCTCATTAAAGAAACAGCTTGGTTCGCCAGTATGACAAGCTACTCCCACCTGAGAAACTTTCGCCAAAATAGTATCAAAATCACAATCAGCAGTCAATGATTTAACATACTGGTAATGACCACTTGTCTCGCCTTTTACCCAAAGTGCTTGTCTTGAACGAGAAAAATATGTCATTTTTCCTGTTCTGATAGTTGCATTCAGAGACTCTTCATTCATATAAGCAACCATCAAAACCTCCCCAGTTTGGAAATCCTGGACAACAGCTGGAATAAGCCCGTCTGAATTTGGCTTTAAATCTCCCCAGGAAAGCTTTGGCTCAAAATTGTCCATCTTGATACCAGCATCTGACAAATCACTTTTAATCTGCATGATATCCGTGTGGGTGTCATTGATAAATGCACCAGAAATGCCACGGATTTGATCAGACTTAAGTAGCTTTAAAACATAATCAAAATTGTATTCATCAACCTGCACTATGTAAGGTATGTTGGTAATGTTTTCTAACCCCTCTAAAAGAGTGGTATTCATGATAAGCAGCTCATGAACATTGTCCTGTAAAAAATCTTTTGTTTTAAATAAAAAATCAACAGTTGCAAGACTTACCAGCATTTTATTAGCACCAAATCTTGCAGAGGCTTCTTTTATTAAATCGATTGCTTCAGGCTTTGAACCATTTAATATAACCTCTATACAACCTGCATACAGTAGCTTTTTAACATCCTCTAATCTTTTGATGTTTCCACCACCAGCTGTCTTAACCTGAATATTTCTGTTAATCTCACGGATAGCAAGAATATTTTTTTCATGTTCTTCATCATCAGTAGATAAATCATAGCAAATAATTTTATCAATGCCGCTGTCATCATATACAGAAGCCAGTTCAAGAACATCCTGCTTTTTGTCTAATTCAGTGGGACTCTTTACCGCCATTCCGTCTTTTATGTAAATGGTGGCAACTATATTTTTGTGCTCCATAATATTGCTCCTTTAATCTAGATAGTACCCTTTGTGGTCATGGCGTCCTTTATGCGCAAATCTTTTATCGTAGCCTCGTCAAGTGCTTTTGCGAAGCCTTTGAAAATTGCTTCCGCCATATGGTGTGAATTTCCTGGAGTAATCACTTTTATGTGCAGATTCATAGCTGCAGAATATGAAATTGCATAAAAAAACTCCTTTACCATTTCAGTATCCATGTAGCCGATTTTTTCTGTAGGAAAATCTGCCTCAAATGAAAGATAAGGTCTGCCTGACAAATCAATAGCCACTAAAACCAAAGTCTCATCCATAGGAAGAATGCAGCTACCATACCTTTTTATTCCTTTTTTGTCGCCACAGGCTTTTTTAATAGCGTTTCCAAGCACAATACCTGTATCCTCTATGGTATGATGACAATCAACCTGCAAATCACCCTTTATCTCTGCTGTCATATCAAATAGGCCGTGTCTTGTAAAGGCATCCAGCATATGGTCAAAAAAACCAATACCAGAATTTACATTGCAATTGCCTGTTCCATCTATGGAAAAATCTATGGTTATATCTGTTTCCTTTGTTTTTCTAGATATACGTGCTCTGCGTTCTTCAGACATAATTCACCCCAAAAATTTCGTATACTTAAAGTCTGACAAAATATTTCAGACTTTAAACTCTTGTACTATTATACCAAATTCCACATATATTTAAAGTAGATTAAATGTCTTCAAATCTTACTTTAATTGAATTAGCGTGAGCTGTAAGACCTTCATTATTTGCAAACTTTACTATGTCTGGATACACCTCTTTTAAGGCATCCTTTGAATATGAAATAATGCTGGATTTCTTTATAAAATCATCTACAGAAAGTGCTGAGAAAAATCTGGCTGTTCCATTAGTAGGAAGAACGTGATTTGGACCGGCAAAATAATCCCCAAGTGGCTCTGAGGAATACTGTCCCAAGAAGATAGCTCCAGCGTTTTTTACGTAGGTCATATCTTCAAACGGATTTGCAGTGACAATCTCTAAATGCTCTGATGCAATTGCATTTACACAATCAATAGCATCCTTTTTATTTTCAGCCACAAGTAAATATCCGAAATTATCAAGAGATTTTTGTATGATATCTTTTCTGGCTAAAATCTTTACGAATCTTTCTATCTCACTTTCTACTTTGTCTGCCAGCTCACTTGAGGTGGTGACAAGTATTGCAGATGCCAATTCATCATGCTCAGCCTGAGACAATAAATCTGCTGCCACATAAGTAGGATTTGCAGTTTCATCAGCAAGCACCAGTATTTCAGAAGGACCAGCAATAGAATCAATAGATACATAGCCAAAAACTGCCTTTTTGGCAAGTGCAACAAATATATTTCCAGGTCCTACGATTTTATCAACCTTTGTAATGGATTTAGTGCCAAAAGCCAGGGCTGCAATAGCCTGTGCTCCACCGCATTTATAAATAACATCCACTCCTGCTTCATTGGCAGCCACAAGGGTGCTGGGATTTACCTTTCCCTCCTTGTCGCATGGAGTTGTCATGTAAATCTCAGGAACTCCTGCTACCTTTGCTGGCATAACATTCATAAGAACGGAAGATGGATAAACAGCCTTTCCACCTGGTACATACACACCCACTTTTGCAAGTGGTGTCACCTTTTGTCCTAAAATAATGCCATCCTCAGAGGTGAACCAGCTGTTTTGCTTTTGCTTTGCATGGTATTTTTCAATATTTACAAGAGCCTTTCTAATTACCTCAATCAGTTCAGCTGGAACCTTTGTGTAGGCCTCTTCTATTTCTTCTTTTGTTACAACTATATTTTCAGCATTTATATCTGCACCATCAAACTTCTTCGTATATGCGAATACTGCTTCGTCACCTTTTTCTCTTACCGTATTTACGATTTCACTTACAGTGCTTTCATATTCAGTGTACTGGCTGGGACTGCGCTTTAAAAGTGACTCTAAAATATTATCAATTGTGTCGGCTGATAGCTTAAGCTTTCTCATTTTCTAATGCTCCCTTTAGTTTTTCAATAAGTGTAGTAATACGTTCATTTTCCATCTTCATAGACACTTGGTTTACAACCATTCTAGCAGACAATGGACATACTTCCTCTAGTACCACCAGTCCATTTTCCCTAAGAGTAGAACCAGTCTCCACTATATCCACAATCACTTCAGACAGTCCTACAATCGGTGCTAACTCAATAGAGCCGTTTAGTTTTATGATTTCTACTGTCTGATTCTTGGTGTTGTAAAAATAATCCTTGGCAATACGAGGATATTTGCTTGCCACCCTGATAAGCTCATGATGCTTTAAAAGTTCTTCGGCCTCAGCAGGACCACATACGCACATACGGCATTTTCCAAAGCCTAGATCCAGAACCTCGTAAATATTTCTGTTTTCCTCTAAGATAGTGTCCTCTCCAACGACACCTATATCAGCTGCACCATATTCCACGTAAGTTGGCACATCTGGTCCTTTTGCAAGGAAAAATCTAAGCTTTAGCTCCTCATTTGTAAAAATGAGCTTTCTTGTATCAGGATCTTTCATTTCCTCGCAGGTGATACCAATGCTTTCAAATAACTCTAATGTCTTTTTTGCTAAACGCCCTTTTCCAAGAGCAAATGTTAAATATCTATCTTCACTCATTACCTTCTCCTAAGTGCTAACATTAATTGGTCAACAGTAATAGCAAAACCTATAGCAGGTGAATCTTTTCCAAAATGGCTAAGCAGTGAATCGTATCTACCACCTTTTACAAGTGGTTCTCCCACTCCGTATGAATACCCTGTAAAGATAATACCTGTGTAGTATTTATACTCTGAAATCATTCCAAGCTCAAAAGAAATATAGTTTGTCACTCCATTTTTTTTGAGTAATTCATAAAGCTTGGTAAGATATTCTAATGCATCATAAACCTTTTTGTATTTCTTAGCCTTTTCAAGATATGTGCCCCACTCATTTGGAGCATTCATAATCTTTCCAGTGATATCAAACAGCTCAATCAAGCCATTGCTGACACAGGCCTGCTCTAACAATTCCTTTGCTCCGAAAAAGTTTTTGTTGGAAATGAGATTTATCAGCTTTTCTTCCTGTTCATCATCAAGATTTGCAGCCTCGATAAGACCTCTTACGATATCGATATGTCCTACGCCTATTTCAAATTCATTAAGTCAAATAGCCTTTAGGCCATTCACCACTATTGTAAGTATCT
>CAMNPQ010000150.1 GCA_946548305.1 uncultured Pseudobutyrivibrio sp. | reverse complement strand
GAACCCCCGACCCACGGCTTAGAAGGCCGTTGCTCTATCCAGCTGAGCTACTGACACATATTAACACCTTAGAAAATAAAAAGCGGGTGATGGGAATCGAACCCACGTATTCAGCTTGGAAGGCTGATGTTCTACCATTGAACCACACCCGCATATTCATTATTTATTTTTAAGTCGGGGTGACAGGATTCGAACCTGCGACCCCCTGGTCCCAAACCAGGTGCTCTAGCCAAACTGAGCCACACCCCGTTCTTTTTTGTCCGCTTTCGTATTTCCCTTGCGAACAAAAAGAAGTATATATTAGAAATGGGTTAATGTCAACAACTTTTTAAAAATTTAATTGTTAGAATTCAATATAAAATTTCTGATATTCAGACAATTTTATTTTTAAGCACTCTTCAAGAAATCTTTCTCATTTAAGGTGGTTCTGTAACGCCTGTATTGCCAGCTGATACTGTAAAAAATAATTACCTCCAGGCACTGGCATACCTGGAGGCTGTAAAAGGAGTCTAATAACTTCCCCAAGAAACCCGGTTAGAAACTCAGGGAAAGGAAATAAGCATTTTTAAATTGCAGCAAGAGCTTTTCCAAGTTCCTGACATGCTGCTTCTGCAGCACCATCTGGAGCATCCTGACAGATTACGCCCTCACCATTTACTACTGTTGCGCCTGCAGCTGTCATACGATCAACCCAGTCACGCATCCACTGACCGTCTCCCCAGCCATAAGAGCCGAAAAGACCAATTGTTTTACCTGAAACAAAGCCCTCTAAATCTGTAACAAATGGCTCCATTTCACCTTCTTCAAGAACCTCAGCACCCATTGCCGGGCAGCCTAATGCAAAAGCCTTTGCATTCTTGAGTTCATCTATAGAAGCATCGCCAACATACACTACGTTAGCCTCTCCGCCTGCTGCAGTTACACCTGCACCTACAGCATTTGCCATGCTTTCTGTATTACCTGATTGTGACCAAAAAACAACATTAACCTTACTCATGTCAACCTCTCCTTATAATTCTTTTAGTAGACGATTACACTGCCCTTTTAGATGCTTCTGATTCGTGGCATTTTAATCGTATGTCCCTTACGGAACAGCCTTTTGAAATCATTCGAACCATATCATCCTTTATCAGGTCAAATTTTTCGAATAACGCTCCTGTAGCGTCAGCATTATCGTATACCTTCCAATAACCTGCCAACAGGAAATCATCTCCACCGTTTTGGATGAAGCCTTTCACATCACAAAGAGGATACCCTAAGAACACCCCGATTTCATGAGGAAATTCCTTTCTATTTCGCACATACCCATCATATCTTTCCTGGAAATTTCTAAGAGAATATCCAAAGGCATCTGTACGATATCCATAGGAGGATAAAAATGTTCTGATTTCCTTCTTTGCAAGATAGCTCATGAGCATATCCCTATTGAATACCAGGAAGATAACACGTTTCTTGTCGTACACCAGACGATACCCCAAAAGTCCGGAATGTCTTAAAACGAATCTAACTTTGTCCTCCTGTTCCTTAGGAACTATAAGAAGATTTGAAGTCTTTAATCCTGCAATGGTGGGTGCGCACTGTAGTACCAGCTGCAACTCAATCCTTCGCCTGTCCATAGAACAAATCATTTCAAATACTTCTTCACACATGATGTTTGCTTCCCCTTTTTTAGTTAGCTCTTGCTAACTGTGGTTATAATAACCTAATGGAAGTTTGAAGTCAACACTTTTTTCACATTTTTTTCTTAATGAGAAAATCACTCATTATTCCAGTATATGATTCAGTCCCTGGGCAATAATTGTCACCACATGTTCATCTGCCAGGCTATAGTAAACCTGCTTTCCGTCACGGCGGCTTTTCACCAGCTTATTAGTCCTTAATATCTGAAGCTGGTGAGATATGGCTGACTGTGTCATATCTAGTGCCTCCGACAAATCACAAACACATAATTCTGTCTCGAATAAAGCAAACAGTATCCTTATCCTGGTGCTATCACCAAATACCTTAAACAGTTCTGCCAAATCATATAAAGCATCCTCATCCGGCAGTTCATTCAGCACCCTGTTGACCAAATCTGGATGTACACATTTCTCATCACAACACTGTGCATGTTTTACCATAATTTTCTCCTACAACCCTTTTGTTCTCAGCGCACGAATTGCATTAAGCACTGCAATTACCATTACTCCTACATCAGCAAATATTGCCACCCACATATTGGCAATACCAATTGCACCAAGAAACAGGCACACAAATTTTACTCCAATTGCAAAATAAATATTTTCATATACTATTCTCATACACTTTTTAGCAATGTTTATAGCTTTTGCAATCTTTATCGGGTCATCATCCATCAATACAACATCTGCAGCCTCTATGGCTGCATCAGAGCCTAAAGCCCCCATAGCTATACCTATATCTGATCTGGACAAAACCGGGGCATCATTTATTCCATCGCCCACAAAAATCAGCTGCTCTTTGTCCCCTTTTGTAGACAGGATTTTCTCCACCATGTCCACCTTATCACCAGGTAAAAGCTCTGAGTACACCTTATCAAGACCTAAATCTGCTGCAACCATATCTGCCACAGATTTACTGTCTCCAGTAAGCATTACTGTCTGCCTAATGCCAACCTTCTTCAAATCTTTTATAGCAGCCTTGGAATTAGGCTTAAGCTTGTCAGAAATCAAAATATATCCAGCGTATGCCCCTTCTATTGCCACATGAATAACTGTACCGGATTCCTGCACCTCATTTGCCTCAACGCCAATAGAAGACATAAGTTTAATATTTCCTGCATAAACAGTTTTTCCATCAACTACAGCCCTGATTCCATGTCCAGAGATTTCTTCTACGTCAGTGACTATATCAGTGTCTATAGGCTTGCCATAGGCTTCTTTTAAGCTCTTTGAAATAGGATGGTTAGAATAAACCTCAGCCATAGCTGTATTAGTTAAAAGCTCATCTTCAGTCACACCTACAGGCACAACCTTTGTCACTTTAAATACACCTTCTGTCAAGGTGCCGGTTTTATCCATTACCACTATTTTTGCCTTTGAAAGCATATCAAGGTAATTTGAACCTTTTACCAGCACACCTTCTTTACTTGCCCCACCAATGCCAGCAAAAAATGTAAGTGGTATGCTAATAACAAGGGCACATGGACAGCTTATAACAAGGAATGTCAACGCACGGTAAATCCACTGTGTAAAACTTGGATCCATCCCTATAATCATTCTGATAACAGGTGGAAGTATAGCCAGCCCCAGCGCACCATAGCAAACAGCCGGAGTATAAATACGTGCAAATTTTGAAATAAAGTTTTCTGGCTTTGATTTCTTTGATGAAGCATTTTCTACCAAATCCAAAATCTTTGATGCAGTAGACTCTCCAAACTCCTTGGTAGTTTTTACCTTTAAAACACCAGATAAATTTATGCAGCCAGATAGCACCTCATCTCCTATCCCAGCTGTTCTTGGAACACTTTCTCCGGTTAGTGCTGCTGTATCAAGGGTGGAGCTGCCATCTAAGACAATGCCATCAATAGGTATCTTTTCACCTGGCTGAACTATTATCTCACTTCCTATTTCCACCTCATCAGGATCCACCTGAGTAAGCACACCGTCCAACATCACATTGGCAAAATCAGGTCTTATATCCATAAGAGAAGAAATATTTCGACGGCTTTTACCTACAGCATAGGACTGAAAAAGCTCTCCTATCTGGTAAAACAGCATAACAGCTACACCTTCTGTATACTCCCCTAAAGCCATTGCACCTACTGTGGCAACAGCCATAAGAAAATTCTCATCGAATACCTGCTTATTTTTTATTCCCTTAAATGCCTTTTTTAAAATGTCATATCCGATTGTAAAATAAGGAATCAAAAATAATACAAACCTAAGTATGCTGTTTTCCTCTAGCGGTAATAAAAGCAGCACAATCATCATAAGTGCCGCTGCAATTATTCTGTATAAGACCTTCTTTTGCTTATTATTCATAATTGTCTCCTAATGTTTTTTAGCTTGTTACGTTGACAAGAAAAATTATAAAAATATTTCGCAGTCGTCCTCAACCTTCTTGCAGTTTTTAAGAACCTCAGCCATGACAGCTTTAACATCTGCGCCTTCTTCAAATTCCACATTCATTTTTAATGCCATAAAATTAACGCTGGCATCAACAACGCCTGGTGTATCCTTTGCTGCCTGCTCCATTTTGTTTGCACAATTAGCACAATCCACCTCAATCTTGTAACTCTTTTTCATTCTGCTACCTCCAATAAATACGTTTTTATATATGAGCATTTGTTCATATGTTTGATTAAAATATAAACCTGCTGACTCACTGTGTCAACAGGCTTATTGATAAATTATTTCACAATATCATAAACAGTATCAGCTATCAGTTCATACCCCTTCGCGTTAAAGTGAATTCCATCAGTGTATAGTTCATCCTGTCCCTCTGTAACAGTGTACAAATCAATGACTTCTACCACTGCTTCATCAGCTACTTTGTTTATAATACTGCCCAGCTCATCATTCACTATTGAAGGCTGAATTTCATACTCTGCCACGTCACTACCATCCAAGGAATAACAATATGGGCTTCTCATAAGATACACTGTAGGCTTAGAGGAAAGCTTCTGATATGTCTCTACAAGCTCTCTTAAACCATCCTCATAGGCTTTGGCATTCCAATTGTAGGTTTTGGTATCGTTTGTACCAAGCATTAAAATGACAACATCTGGATTTGATTCCAGGGAATCCTTGTACTCATTGGAATTGACATAAGGCAAATCTCCAGATGATGAAGCTGTAGCATTTCTAAGTCCAAAATTTGAAACAATATGAGATGTCCCAAGCTTTGACTGAAGCTTGGCAGGGTAAGAATCCACATCTCTGGTCTTTAGCACCCCACTGCCGTATGTAAGACTATCCCCCACACAAGTGATTCTAATTCGCCTGTCATCTCCGCCAAAAAAGCCAGATTGGAATAACACAAAAAACACCAGAACAACTGCCGCCAGTAAAATAACCATTTTTCTTTGAATAAATCCTTTTACAATTTCCATAACAATTATACTATCACTTCTAATAAAAAACCGAAAGCCCACGGCAAAAAACCGTGGGCTTAAAATCAAGAGAATAAAATGAAGAAAATAAAATATTTCAGTTTTTAATTCTTACTTAATCGCATTCTTTCTATTATTAAGAATTTCGAATACTACGGCACCTAAAAGTACAACACCTTTTACAACCTTCTGCCAGTTGGCATCGATTCCCATAAGTGACATACCAAGGTTGATTACACCGATAAGTGTAGCACCGACAATCATACCAAATACTGTACCACTACCACCGTATGCACTTACACCACCAACTACGCAAGCTGAAATGGCATCCATCTCGTAGTTTGTACCAGCTGTTGAGTTTGCAGCTGAGAAACGAGACATTGTAAGGAATGCTGATATAACAGTAAGTACAGCCATATTCAAATATGCGATAAACATAATCTTCTTTGTGTCGATACCTGAAAGTCTGGTTGCTTCAGCGTTACCACCGATTGTATAGAAGTAACGACCAACATCTGTCTTTGATGTAATAAAGCTGTAGATAAGCACTATTACTGCAACCCAGATGAGAGCATAAGGAACACCACCTGCAAGTGCGAACTTATATGCAAAAAGCATAATTACAAAATCGATAAGAACACACTTTACAATAACTGTTGTAAGGCTATCAGCCTCATAGCCCTTTTTCAGCTTTGTTGAGCGGCTTCTGAAAAGGAGAAGCACTACTATAACAGATGCAATAAGACCGATTACAATACTTGTCATATTGTACTGAACACCACCAATTCTTGGACCACCGAAAAGGTCATTCATCTTTCCTGTGAAAAGACCACAGAATGACTTTGGAAGTGGGCTGATGTTTGATGCACCATGCATTAAAGCAACGCCCCAACCACGAAGTGCCAAGAAACCTGCAAGTGTTGCAATCCATGGTGGAATGTTAATGTAAGCTATTACGTAGCCAAGTAAACATCCATATATAACACCTATAAGAAGCATTACTAGGATTCCAACTGGAGTGGAAGCTCCCATTGTTACCATAACCTTTGCACCGATAACACCTACGAAGCACACGAATGAGCCGCAAGACAAATCGATGTTACCACCAGTCAACATACACATAAGCATACCAGTTGCAAGTACGTAAACGTAAGCATTCTGAGTAATAAGTGCATTGAACTGACTTGGAAGAAGCATTGTACCTTGTGTCGTCACATTAAAGAAGAGGACAACCAGGACCAGTACAATGAGCATTGTGTTTTCTTTGAATACTTTTAAAACTTTGTCTTTCACTATTTTGATCCTCCCTTCCTACTTCTTTTCTCTCTTTGAAACTACGTCAAAGATAACTGCTAGAAGAAGTACAAGTCCCTTTACTACCTTTTGGTAGTTGGCGTCTACACCCATGATTGACATACCCTGGTTGATAACACCCATCAGAAGGGCACCGATGATTGCTCCAAATACAGAACCTGTTCCACCGTAAGCAGATGCGCCACCGATAAAGCAGGCACCGATTGCATCCATTTCGTAGAACATACCGTATGTAGGCTGAGCACTTGCTGCACGTGCTACTGTAAGGATACCAGCTAATGCAGTTAAGAATCCCATATTCGTATATGCGAAGAAGTAAACCTTCTTTGTATTGATACCAGAAAGCTGTGTAGCCTTCTCATTTCCACCGACTGCATATAGGTAACGACCCATTGTAGTCTTTGTAGTGAAATAATGGTAAGCAAGAACTACGATGATAATCCAGATAAGTGATGTAGGAATACCCTTGTAGCCAGCAAGCTTAAAGGTAAGGAATAAAATTACTGCTGA
>CAMNPQ010000149.1 GCA_946548305.1 uncultured Pseudobutyrivibrio sp. | reverse complement strand
GATGATATCAGCCTTCTTTGCAGCTTCTGCTGCTGTATAAACTGTAAGTCCCTGCTTTTCAGCCTTAGCCCATGACTTAGAACCTTCATAAAGACCGATGATGACATCGCATCCACTCTCCTTAAGGTTAAGTGCATGAGCATGACCCTGGCTTCCATAGCCAATAATAGCAATTGTCTTACCCTTCAGTAATGAAAGATTACAATCTTCCTCATAATAGATCTTTGCTTCCTGTGACATTCTTATATCCTCCTTAATTTATAAAATAACTACGTCTTCTGAGCCGCGAGTAAGGCCTGTAACACCTGTACGGGCAAGTTCAAGAATATCATAGTCTCCTAACATATCTAAAAATGCTTCCAGTTTATCCTGATTTCCTGTAAGCTCCAAAATCATGGAATCATGTGTAACATCAACAACTTTTCCATGGAAAATCTCGACTATTGTAAGAACATCCTGTCTATCGCTATTTCTAGCTGAAATCTTTACAAGCATCAATTCCCTTTTGACAGATGAACCATGCTCTAATACTTTTAAATCAACTACCTCAGTCAGCTTTGAAACCTGCTTTTCAATCTGCTCCAATATCATTTCATCACCGTGAGTAACTATAGTAACCCTTGTGTATCTAGGGTCAGCTGTCACTCCAGCTGAAAAACTGTCAATATTGTATCCTCTACGTGAGAATAAACCAGAAATACGGCTTGTAAGACCTGGTGTATTTTCTACTAAAATAGAAAGAACTTTTTTAGACTCCATAAAACACTCCTAAAGAATATTTCTCCAAAACACTTTAGTGCTTTGAAGTATGAAACTATTTAGCATTTTATCACAAACCAGTGGGATGTCAATAGTATTTCCCATCATATGGATTGTATAATCCCATTTGTATAGGCTGCCTTTTATCCTCGTAACATAATGTGATATAAAAGTCTCTAAATTCAAATCCCTGCTTCGTCCAGGAAGTATTTCCTTTTTCAAAATCGCAATACTCACTGAATTCTATCCATTGAAGTACCTGCATCAAAGGTCTGTCCATCATTTTGCAGGTAGCTTCCTTGAAAGTCCAAACCTCTGTAAATTTTTTATTCACTTCAAGCTTTTTTTGCGAATCCAAAAACTCTAAATCAGATTTTGTGAAAAACCGTTCCACTAAATCTCTATCGTATGGACGGATTTTCTCCACATCAATGCCCACAGGCTTGTCTGAAATTGCTGCAACTGCGAAAAAATTCGAATGAGAAATAGAAAAATGTATATTTTTAGGATGTATAAAAATAGGTTTTCCCTGAGATGTGGTGGAATAGACATAGGGACGCTGTATATGATTTTCCCAGAGAAGCTTTTCTAACAAATGGGCAGCACCCAGTCTTTCACACTTTCCCTTAAGTGTCTTTGCGGCATCCACATGCTCTCTTCTCTGTGGACTCACAAAGCTATACACCTCATCAAATATGAATGGATTCTGTAATGCCTCACAATTGTACGCTGCCGCTTTAATCATGCTCTCCCCCTAGTCATATGTAAGCTAAATAAGATATATAAAGTATAACATAGTGGGTTTTAAATATGATAAAATTTTTGTGAACGGTTACAGAAAATCTTTATAATTGGGGTAGTTTATGAAATTTCTTATTTTTGAAATGAAAACTGTTTGTTATAACTCTTATCTTTACTTTGGGGATTCCCTGGGTAAAGCACTAAAAGCTATGGGGCATACCGTAGAATATTTTAAAGTTGATGAGGACTCACTAGATGATTTAGAAAAATATGTAGGTTTGCACTATGATGCTCTGATAGACTTTAATTCAGATTTGCCAAGAGCTCTTATGGATGATGATTCATTTTTTCTTGACCATATAGATGCCCCATTTTTCGACTTCATTTTAGACCATCCACTCTACCACCATGATTCATTAAAAAACAAATTGTCTAATTTTCATGTGGTATGCCTGGATTCTAATCATAGAGATTATATTCTTAAATATTATCCTCATATAAAAAATGTTTTAGTGACTCCTATGACAGGTGAACTGGCCTTTGGACAGGATAAAATTGACTGGGATGCCTTTGAAGCGCGCCCCTACGATATTCTCATGTCAGGCACATATACTGACCCCATCAGAATTGAAAGCGCAATAATGAAGCTTCCTGACTTTCTCAGAGATAATGTTAGAGAGCTTATAGATATGATGCTTAACGATAGCAGCCTTACAATAGAAAACGCTGTAGAATCACTGGCTAGAAATGAAATATATGATTATATCAATTCAGATTTGCCGCTTCACACCCAGACCTTTTATCTGGCTGACACATATGTGCGCTGTGTTAATCGAAAGAATCTCATTTGCGCTTTAGATAAATGTGAGCATAAACTGGATTTATTTGGTGGATTATGGGAAGAATTGGAATTAAAGCATGCCACTATCCACAGAGAAATACCTTTTAACCTAACATTTACCGTATTTGCGAAGTCCAAAATATGTGTAAATATCCAGCCTAATTTTAAAGCTGGATGCCATGACAGAGTTTTTTCAGCACAGTTAAATGGAGCAGTGGCTTTAACAGACCCTACTACGCTTTTACGAAGTGAGTATTCAGATATGGAAAATATACTATTCTATGATTTAGAGGACATTGCGGGGGTAACTCAGATAGCTGATTTGGCCCTTTCAGATGTTGGCAGCCTCAAAAAAATAGCCCAAGGAGGATTTGAAAAAGCAACAAATCATCATACTTGGACTAATATTGCTGATGTAGTTGTAAATTGCACCAGATAAATAATAGACAAAAATCCTCTCTTAGTCTATATTCTGCATCTCTTGATAAAATGCGAAGTAATCTTTTCTGCCTTCCTTTGTAAACTGAATTGCAGTTCTAGGGTGCTGGTTTAAAAGACCTGTTGTAAGGTACTGCATATCGTAGCCCCAGACAATCCCCTGCTCCTTAAGAGGCATCATGTAATCTTCTACAAACTTGATAGCGTATCTCTCCTTGTATTTAGGGTTTTTGAGGAAGCCTAAAAGCAGCTCCATAGCACAGTTGCCAGCACCTCTACCCATACTGCAGTAGGTGGCATCCAAATAATCAACCAGGTCACCACATGCTTCTATGGTATTGGCAAATGCCAGCTTTTGATTGTCATGAGCATGCATCCCCACCTTCTTGCCATATTTTGCCGCTGCCTCTGTGTAAACATCCGAAATACGCTCAATCTGTTCTGGATAAAGTGAACCGTAGCTATCTACAATATATACACAAGAAATTGGTGTTTGGCAAACCATATCAAGAGCAGCCTTCACATCATCCACCTGTGCGGTAGATATTGCCATAATGTTACAGGTGGTCTCGTAGCCCTTTTTATGGGCATCTTCTATCATAGCAATTGCCTCTGGAAGCTGATGCAAATAAGTTGCAATCCGTATAAGATCCACTGGGCTTTCGCTCTTTTCATGGATATCTTCTTTATAATTGCATCTGCCAACATCCGCCATTATAGCGATTTTCAAATCTGTATTATTATCTCCAACGATTTTTCTTATATCTTCATCGGTAGAAAATTTCCATGGTCCAAATTTGTCCACGTCAAACTGTTCTTTATCAGCACGATAGCCCATCTCCATATAGTCAACCCCAGCTTTAACGTTAGTCAAATAAAGAGCTTTTGCGAATTCATCTGTGAAATAAAAATCATTCACAAGTCCTCCATCTCGTAGTGTCGCATCAACGACTCTAATGCTCTCTCTAACTTCTAAAAGCTTGGATATTTCTTTCTTCATTCTAGTCTCCTCCGTTCACTTTAGTGATTAAAAGTATTAAAGTAAATTATAGTCGTCTTTTGGATAAAATACAAGCCTTCCCTAAAATTGACAAAACATAAGACTCAAGTAGGTATCACGTAATATTTAAAATTTGACATAACATAAGCCTCAAGTAGGTAACAAGCTCTTATAATTCTTTGAGTGACGTCAGTCACGAAAAGAATTCATAAGGCTTGTAACCGTAACTTGAGGCGTAATACTTCGTAATACTTCGCAATACTTCGCAATACTTAGACTATCTCAAATTTCTGGGTGCTTGCATTGAGCTGTTTTGTAACATCATTGTTTTGATCCATAGCATCATTAATACCTTGGATTTCGCCTACAATCTCCGTTGTAGCTGTAGCTGACATGCTAATTGCATTTGAGCTTTCATTTACAGAATTTGAAATACTTTCAATTCTGTCAGCCATTTCAGCCATTACATTGTTAAGGTTGTTTGCTTTATCAGTGAAAGTTGAAAGCATTTCATCTATCATTGTGGCTGTGCTTTCATATTTTGCACCAGTATCTACAAATGCATCATAATCAGCCAAAACATTTTCATTGATAAAGTCAATTACCTGAATTGCATTGTCAGACAGTGATTTTACTGCCGCTGTAACCTTTGATGAAATCTCCTGGATATTTCCAGCTGTATCTCTCGAATTTGATGCAAGAGCACTGATTTCATCAGCAACAACAGCAAAGCCTTTACCAGCTTCACCTGCACGAGCTGCCTCAATAGATGCATTTAAGGCAAGCAAATTGGTCTGACTTGCAATATCCAAAATGTCGTTTGTAAGCTCGCTGATTTGATTAACCTGTTCTGACTCCTTAACAGACTCCTCAAGAACTCTAGAAAGTTCTTCCATTTTTGCGCCAGTGTTTTCTTTCTTGGCATTTGCTTCCTTCTTTATAGCATCTGCCTCATGTTTGATTTCATTTGCTTTTTCAGTACCAGCCTTTGCCTGTTCATCAATAGCATCTGTAGCCTCTTTTACAAGTGAAAGTCTATCGTTTAAGTCACCTGCAGTTGTAGCCACATTTTCCATTGAAGCTGCCAGCTCTTCCATTGCTGCTGATGTGTTTGTCACATTGTCGCTGGCACTTTGAATTTTGATAATAACACTATCTGAAGAAGATGTAAGAACCGTAGCACCTTCTTTTACATCCCTGATAACTCCCTGCAAAGTTCCAAGGAACTGATTAATACAATCTGAAATAAGAGCAAGCTCTGTCTTTGTCTTTGTATTAATTCTGGCAGTCAAATCACCCTTTCCTTTGTTTATATTATTGATGATTGACTGAAGTTCATAGGAAATACTGAGTATAACCTTGTTGATTCTAAAAAAGCTGATAAGGAAACTAACTACAATCAGCAGTACAACGATAGCAAGTAAAATGTATCCTTTTCTTGCTGCAGCATCCTTCTGCTGATTTAAATAATTCATGAGCCCATCTGACAAGCTTGCAATGGATGCTTCTACATCAGTCAAGCTGGCATTTACAGCATCCAGACTACTTCCATAGGTTGTAGAAACTATACCAATGGCTCCCATCAGGTTCTGGTTTAGTATATATCCTTCCATCTCCTGTGACATGCCAACGTATTCATCAACTGCCTGTCTTAAAGTAGCAGCCTTCTCGGCACCATCACTGGTTTGAGTAACCAATATACTGCCATCTATATAGTCAAGATGTGCTGATATATCCTGAACATAAGAATCAAAATCTGCAAAATCTTTTTCTGTTAAAACAGTACCAGCTTCACATTGACCAAGGTTCTTGTTTATTTCTGCAGAAATATGAACAATATCCTGTTTAAGTGCAGCCTCTTCTCCTATCAAATCAAACTGATTTAAACTTGCTGTAGTCGCTGTAGAAACCAATGATGTCATTGCCTTATTCTGAACCACTGCATAAATAATAAATGCCACCAGAATGAGTGCGTAAACCAGTCCATTTTGAAAAGAAATTGATTGGAAAAAATTCCCCTTATTGTTCTCTGCTATTTTAGCAACAGCTCCCAAATTTTCTTTCTGCTCGCTTGTCAGTTTTTCATCCAAACGATCTTTAATAGCTTCCCGTCTTTCTTCTCTTCCCATTTGTAGCCTCCCAATATATTAGTGTGTATTAAAATCTACTTTTTCATTATATACCAAGAATTATTATTTATGGCAAACGTCACAAAAACTTCATCATATTTTTAAAATTATTCCAACAAATGCGCAAAAAGAGCCCTTGGATAAACCAAGAGCTCTCTATTAAAACCAAAAACAAGGACAGTCGACGCCATTTAAAAATCGCTTCGCGATGGCGTCTCCAGTTTAAATAAAATCTAACGAAGTTAGATTTTATTTAAAACTTACCAGCAGTAGCAGCTTCCTCAACTGATACAGCTACAGCAACTGTAGCGCCTACCATTGGGTTGTTACCCATACCGATAAGACCCATCATCTCAACGTGTGCAGGAACTGAAGATGAACCAGCGAACTGAGCATCTGAGTGCATACGTCCAAGAGTATCTGTCATACCGTATGAAGCAGGACCTGCTGCCATGTTATCTGGGTGAAGTGTACGTCCTGTACCACCGCCTGAAGCAACTGAGAAGTACTTCTTGCCAAGGTCGTTACACTCCTTCTTGTATGTACCAGCTACTGGATGCTGGAAACGTGTAGGATTAGTAGAGTTACCTGTGATAGATACACCTACGTTCTCATGATGCATGATAGCAACACCTTCCTGAACATCATCAGCACCATAGCACTTAACTGTTGCACGAACGCCGTTTGAATATGCCTTCTCTGAAAGGATGTTAAGCTTAGCTGTCTTGTAATCGTACTTTGTCTCAACAAATGTGAAACCGTTGATACGTGAAATAATCTGAGCAGCGTCCTTACCAAGACCGTTAAGAATAACGCGAAGTGGCTTCTGACGTACTTTGTTAGCCTTCTCAGCGATACCGATAGCACCTTCAGCTGCTGCGAATGACTCGTGACCAGCTAAGAAACAGAAGCACTCTGTCTCCTCCTCAAGAAGCATCTTTCCAAGGTTACCATGTCCAAGACCTACCTTACGGTGATCAGCAACAGAACCTGGAA
>CAMNPQ010000148.1 GCA_946548305.1 uncultured Pseudobutyrivibrio sp. | reverse complement strand
TAACCCATTACCGTGGGACTCGCTTCTTCCGCTGCATGACCCCTGTCGAAACCATTACTAGCCCGAAGTTTACATAAATGACTATACAGGTTTCTGATGCTAACAAGTCTCCCTTCGGTCGGCTTTTAGCATCAATGTGTCGAAACCATGACTAGCCCGAAGTTTGAATAAGATTTTTCATTCGCAAAATATATTATATAGTATTGTCAAAGAAAATCAATCAACTTGTAGTTTAATTATTTCTCTATATACCTTTGCCAAAGGAAGTCCAACCACATTATTGTAATCTCCCTTTATTTCTTTCACAAGCACAGCACCAATTCCTTGTATTCCATAAGCTCCTGCCTTGTCCATAGGCTCTTTAGTAGAAACATATTTTTGAATAAGGTCATCAGAATTGTCGTACATGGAAACCTCAGTACATTCACAAAAGGTATTTGTAGCTCCACTACAGTCTATGAGTGTCACTCCAGTGTACACCTGATGTGTTTTGCCACTTAACAGCTTTAGCATATTTATGGCATCTGCTTCATCCTTTGGCTTACCCAAAACTACGCCTTCAAAAGCTACCACAGTATCTGCAGCAAGCACTACTTGTCCTGGATTATTAACTGCTACTGCCTTTGCCTTCTGCAAGCTTAAATCCATCACTATTTCATCAGGCTTTTCTTTATCTGTGATTTCCTCTATATTTGCTGAGATAACCTCAAATTCTATTCCAGCCTGACTTAGCAATTCTTTTCTTCTAGGTGAATTTGATGCAAGTATTATTCTCATTAACCTAAATTCCTTATCTTGAAATCTCTTTCTGCTTCACGCTTCATATCCTTTTTCTGAATATCAGCCCTCTTATCATATAGCTTTTTACCCTTAGCAAGAGCTATTTTTATTTTAACCAGACCGTTATTTAGATAAACCTCTAAAGGAACTATCGTATATCCGTTTTCTTTTATTTTACTCAACAAACGATTGATTTCAGATTTATGGAGTAAAAGCTTTCTGGGTCTTAAAGGATCTCTATTAAAAATATTGCCTTTTTCATATGGATTGACATGCATTTGATATATAAACATCTCACCATTGTCTATGCGCACAAAAGCCTCTTTTATAGAGCATTGTCCCATTCTCATGGATTTTACTTCTGTACCATGAAGCTCTATTCCTGCTTCATATTCCTCTTCCATGAAATACTCATGATAAGCTTTTTTATTATTAGCAATTAGTTTTCTGCCTTCTTTATTCATTACGCTAAATCTCCTAGTCATTCTCTCGCTTGTTACATTGACAAGCATTATGATTTCTATGCTCAGCTTATAAGGATACTCGCCCATTATAATTTGCTTCGCAAAGGGCTCGTCATGTTCTAGATTTGCACCGCAAATCAAGAAATTTAATGCTTCGCATTAGAAATATAATAGCTTGTCAATTACAAGCTATTTTTGATTACAGAATACTTATACTTATATAAAACTAAAATAATACTAAAAACGTTGAAATTCTTCTAATATGAAATCTATAGTGCGAGCCTGCTCATCTACAGAATCTAAAATCACGGTGACAGGCTGTCCAAGTTTAAATACGCGTCCTGTTCGCTCTCCCACAAGAGTAAGGTTCTCTTCAACGAAATCGTAGTGGTCGTCATAGAGAGTGGATATATGAACAAGTCCCTCAACGGTATTTTCAAGCTCCACATAAATCCCCCAGCCTGTAACAGAGGAAATGTTGCCTTCAAATTGCTGTCCTATGAATTCTTTCATAAACTGAACCATCTTCAGTTTGTCCACTTCTCTTTCACATTCCTCTGCTCTGCGCTCTAATTTGCTGGTTTCAAGAGCTACTTGAGGCAAAATGGATTCGTAATGAGAAAGCTTTCTTTCATTCATCCTGCCCCTCAGATAGTCCTTTATAATCCTGTGTATTTGCAGGTCAGGATATCGTCTTATAGGGGATGTGAAATGGCAGTAGTATTCTGCCGCAAGACCAAAATGCCCTTTACATTCAGTATCATATTTAGCCTGTTGCATGCTTCTTAGGGTCATTTTAGTAATCACTGCTTCATCCTCATGACCTGATAAGCTTTCCAGCATTTTTTGAATTTCCTTAGGATGAATATTGTCCTTGTTTCCTTTTAGGGAATATCCACAGGCTCCTAAAAATCTAGATAGAGTCTGCATTTTTTCAGGGTCAGGAGCACCATGCACACGATATACAAAAGGAGCTTCCATCAGTGAAAAATGTTCTGCAACTGTTTCATTGGCAGCAAGCATAAAATCCTCTATTAGCTTGTGGGCATCATTTCTTTCATAAGGTGCAAGCCCCACTACCTTTCCAGTCTCATCAATGATAATGTGCGTCTCAGGAAAATCAAAATCTATTGCGCCACGCTTCTTTCGCCTTGCCCTAAGAACCTTTGAAAGAGAATACATATCATCTATCATCTGAGATACATCTGAGTATTCTTCCCTTACTTTTTCATCACCATTCATTATGGCAAAAACTTCTGTATAAGTCATTCTATGATTACTGTTAATCACAGTTTCATTTATTTCATGGTCAAGCAGCTCTCCTGATGGACTAAAGGTCATAATGCATGATAATGCCAGTCTGTCCTCACCTTCATTTAAAGAACACATTCCATTGGAAAGTGTATGTGGAAGCATAGGGATAACCCTGTCTGCCAGGTAAACAGATGTGCCCCGCTTCAATGCCTCTACATCCAAAGCCGAAGACTCCTGAACATAGTTTGTAACATCTGCTATATGTACGCCAAGTATAAAATTGTCCCCATCCCGTGTTAAGGATACACCATCATCTATGTCCTTTGTATCTTCACCATCTATTGTGATGACAGTCAGGTTTCTCAAATCCACTCTTCCTGCCATATCTGCTTCTGAGACTGGCTTAGCCACTGTGGTAGCCTGCTTTAATACCTTCTGAGGAAATTCAGGCTCTATTCCAAAGCCTCTTATTATAGATAAAATGTCCACTCCAGGGTCGTTTTTATGACCGAGGATTTCTGTTATCACACCTTCCGGTTTGTGGCTATCATCCCCATAATCCTCTATATGACACACAACCTTGTGACCTGATACAGCACCCATGTCTTTACCAGCTGGAATAAATATATCCCTATCCAATTTATTGCTGTCTGCCACAACAAAGCCAAAGCCTGCACTTTTTTCATATGTACCCACCACATCGGAAAAGCCGTGGGTAATGATTCGCACTACCTTTGCTTCCTGCCTTTTGCCTGGTGCTCCAAAGGTAAGGACAGCGCCTACTATGTCATCCTGCATAGCAAAGCCTGTGTTGTCTCTGCCTACAAAATAATCTTCCTCGCTACCCTCAACCTCTATAAAGCCATAACCGTCTTTATGGGAAATAAACCTTCCGATGATATCTGGCTCAATATCCTCATTCTTTTTCTTATTAGCATTTTTAGCAACCGTGTTCAAGGACTGCTTTTTCATAGCTGTTTCTGCCTTTGTAGGCTTCTTTTTCCTATGGTCCTTTAGCGTTACAAAATGCTTTTTATTTTCTGCCAGCTGATATTTACCACGTTTTGTAATCTCAATTTGGCCTTCATCTAAAAGCTCATTTAAAACCTGAGCAAACTCGTGCTTTTTATCACGCTGCACATCAAGCAATATCTCCAAATCCTTTTTCTTCATGGGTATGTATGCCTGACTTTTAAAAACATCCATCAAAAAATGCTTTTGTTTATCGAATTCCTTCATAATCCTCCTAAAAATAAATGCCACCCTAATGGGTGGCACGCAAAATCAAAGCTTAAAAACTTCCAATATTAAGTACAGCTGAAAGGACAAAGAAAAGAATTACGCAAACTGTAGTAAGCTTTACCAGCAAGCCTTCCTTTGAACGCCCCTTATTTCTGCTCCAATATGAGTCAAACTGCTGACCTGATAAAGAACCCAAGCCATTCTGTTTTCCTTCCTGGAAAAGAATAATAACTGTAAGAGCCACACATATAAGAATTAATAAAATAATAAGTACAATTTTTAATGCTGCCATAACAACTCCTATTTATACTAAATGTTAGTCACTTATTTCCGCAACTTTATGAAGTATAGCATAGGGAAAAACCGATTTCAACCCCTTTGCCAACAATTTAAACTCAATTTAAACTCCCACGTCAAAATTCATTCCAGCCAATGCACCTGCATCAGCATTTTTTCTGTTTTTCTGGTATGGATTATCCTCGTTTGGATATTTTATCTGGGTGGTGGTAGTTCCCCCTGATACATAGGAGCGTCCACACTCTGGACAGATTGCAGTATGGATAGCCACAGACGCATTCAAAACCTTGCCACCGTTTTCTTTGGCTTTATCATAGGCATTAGAAACATGCTCCTGCTCATGCCCCCTTACTCTTGAGGCAGCAGCCTCGGGAGACACATGCTGAGCACTTTTAAAAGACACCTGCTCATCACTACCATCCTGATATTTTCTGGAAGCACAGGTCTCACATTCTATAATGCCAGCCCTTTTTGCAGCTTTTTCCGAAGTAAAGCCTAAAGCTTTAGCCTCGCTGCCGCCTTCAGCCTTTATAGCCTCTGCTACCTTTTGGGTGCCAGGATTTGTGTAGACACTATTAAAATTTGAATAGGCAGCAATTCCTGTGCCAATAGAATTAATCCCCAGCATAAAACTACCTCAACAATTTCAAACTATCCCATTTGATATTTTAACATGATATTAAGGATTTTTTATGAACTTGGAATACAATCTTTGACTTTCATTTTAATTCAAACTCATCTATACTAAATTTTAGTTTTTAGGGAGAATTAAAATGCTTAGCAAATATTTTGTTTATTTTATTATATACAGCTTTCTTGGATGGGTTTACGAAACCATTTACTGCACTATTCACGAAAAAACATGGCAAAACAGAGGCTTTTTATATGGACCATGCATCCCCTTATATGGTATTGGCGCCACTGTAGCTCAAATAATATTTATAGACTTACCTTATGAACAGCTACATAATGCCAGCTATCCTGTTATATTTTTAGTTTGTGCATTCGGTTCATTCATACTTGAGTATTCTACCTCTTACTGTTTAGAAAAAAAGTTCAACGCTAGATGGTGGGATTATTCTGATTTCCCTCTTAATATCAATGGACGTGTTTGCCTGATATTCACTTGCTGTTTCGGGTTTGCAGGAATAATTGTAACTCAGTTTGTTATACCCCCTATAATGAGGGTGATGGTGCTTATTCCGGGTATTATCATAGAATTATTTGCACTACTTTTTATGTTTTTTCTAGGGATGGACATGGCACTTACCATTTCAGCGTTAACAAGCTTTGCCAAGGATTTCGAGAGGATTAACGACCAGATAAATGCTCAGATGGCAGAAAAAATAGAAAACATTTACAAGAAAGAAGAAATCAAAGAACAGATTGCCACAGAAGCAGTTAAAGAATGGATTAAAAATGCCACAGAAACCCAACGTGGACAATTTAGACATATTGCAAAATTTACTCACCCTGTAGCATCAACCAAAAATCTTCTAAATAAAGGTTCCCAATACCTTCGACACAGGAAAAATAAAAGTTGTTGATTTGTAAAACAAATCAACAACCCTTTTTATTTTTCTTCTTGATTTAAGGCAGCATCAATTATCGACATAAGCTCTAAGGCACTGCGAAAACTTATTTTCTCATCCTTATCTGCCCAAGTTACCTGTCCTTGCCATGTCTCATTCTCACATTTATTAACGTGTACAACAAATGTACCCTCTTTATTCCCTAACATAACCAACACCTCCTACCTAGTAGCTTTATAATAGCACAATTACCATTATATAATCAGTTATATTTGAATAATTTTTTGAATATCATCAGTAAATCTAATCAAAATCCAATTCTATAGGACAATGGTCTGAGCCGAATACGTCAGTGTGAATCTTAGCATCCTTCATTCTATCCTTTATATCCTGAGAAACTATAAAATAATCTATACGCCAGCCTGCGTTTTTTTCTCTGGCATGGAAGCGATAAGACCACCATGAATAAATATCAGCCTGCTCAGGGTAAAAATATCTAAAGCTATCCACAAAGCCCGCTGAAAGAAGCTCTGTCATCTTACCTCGTTCTTCATCAGTGAAGCCAGCATTATGGTGATTGGTCTTTGGATTTTTAATATCTATCTCCTCATGTGCCACATTTAAATCTCCGCATAAAATAACGCCCTTTTTCTTATTCAATTCACAAAGATAATCCCTGAAATCATCTTCCCAGGTCATACGATAGTCCAAACGCTTCAGCTCGTTTTGTGAGTTTGGAGTGTAACAGGTAATAAAGTAATAGTCCTCAAATTCAAGGGTAATTACACGACCTTCATGGTCATGCTCTTCAATGCCAATTCCATAGATTACAGATATAGGTTCGATTTTAGAAAAAATAGCTGTACCGGAATATCCCTTCTTTTCAGCATAGTTCCAGAAAATATGATATCCTTCTTTTTCACATTCTAGCTGACCCTGGGATAGCTTTATTTCCTGAAGACAAAAAATATCCGCATCAGTGGAATCAAAATAATCCCAAAAACCTTTGCCAATTACCGCTCTTAAGCCATTTACATTCCATGAAATAAATTTACTCATTCGCCCTCCTAATTGCTACGCAATGCATCTATTGGATTGAGATTTGCTGCCTGATGGCTTGGAAGGATGCCAAACACTATTCCAATTACCATGGAAAAAGCCACAGCTATAAAAGCGGCAGGCCATGATATAGCCACAGGTGTACCGCTCATTATGGAAATAATTCTAGCCAATCCAATACCACTTGCCACACCAAAAATTCCACCTAAAGAAGTGAGCACAGCAGCCTCAGTTAAAAACTGCCCCATTATTTTGCTTTTTCTTGCTCCAATAGCCTTTT
>CAMNPQ010000147.1 GCA_946548305.1 uncultured Pseudobutyrivibrio sp. | reverse complement strand
AACAAGAATAAATAGACATGCGAGTATTGCATAGATTGCATGTATATATCCTATACTTTTAAAACTTGCGATTATGCTCATCCACCACACTACCACAAGAATAATTACAGTCGCAGTTGTCGCCGAAAGTGTCTCTATTAAATATTTTCCATTATTCACAGCTCGCTTTGCGAACCAAAAGTATGCCATACAAAATGAACCTATCAGGCAAATTGTGTAAAGAACAGGCTGATTATCAGCAATCATCCCATTAGTACGATAATCCACAAGCTCCCTTATGCAATAAAAGATATGCTCTATTCCATAACTGACAGCAAACAGATATATTGCCTCATGCAATGAAACATCACAGGCAAAGTAGATTCCAACTATGACAGCAATCCATATTGACATAAACCAGAATAATAGAAAAATATAAGTTGAAGGCGTCACATCTGAATAATCTGTTCCTGAAAACCCTTGCATTTTCAGTACGCTGGTCATAACCACATCAAACAACAGGCCTAAACCAACACAGGCTGCCCCTTTAATTAAAGGATGCTTTTTCTTATTAAGCACAATACAAATCCCCACAACAGGCAATAGCATTTCTAGAAGATATCCTATATTAAATGAAGTATCCATACTATATCTCCATTCCCACGTACTCGCCAAATGCGGCAATGAAATCCTTTTTTCGACTTCTGCTAAGGAATAAATCATCACCTGCCACTGTTACAACATCACCCTTGATTTTGTCCACAAACTTAAGATTGATTAAATGTGATTGTCCACTTTGAACAAAGCCAAATTCCTTAAGCTCCTCGGCAATTGCCTTGAGTGTCTTGCTCCTTGTTTCGTAAATACCCGCTTTGCTGTGAATAACAATAGTATGTCCAACAACTTCTATATAATATATATCTTCAGTATCGATTTTGCGCTTAGCACCATCATCTGACACAATAACTTCTTTGCTCTTATGATATTTGTCTGCTATCTTTAGGACTTTATCCATGGTACCTTCTAATTGCTGATATACAACTGGCTTAAGTATAAAATCCATGGCATTTACCTTATACCCCTCAATTGCATACTGTGCAAGAGCAGTGATAAAAACAATGATTACACTATCATCCAGTTCTCTTATCTTTTTAGCCGTGGTCATGCCATCCTGAAATTTCATGTGAATATCCAGGAAAATCAAATCATATTCTGATGTATAGTCATCCAAAATATCTATGCCATCATAAAAGGTGCGTACAATAAAATTGTCCTCATGCTCCTTCTCATACCTGGAAAGATGCTCTACCAGGCTTGCCTGGCACTCTTTTTCATCTTCAACTATTGCAATTCTAAGCATTTAAATTATTCCCCTTAAATAATAATCTGTTGCTAGTATACCATTTATGCCTGGAAATCGACAAAATATGTCAAAAATATATTCCAACAAACATTTTCTGCTAGTATATTATCGATGATAACATTCTCATTCTTTTAGGAGCCTGTTCTGCAGCAATGTACGAGCTGGCTCTTTACTTTATCCACATTGAAATATTCTCCTTAGTAATCAGAACATTTGTAAATATCCATTATATTCATTATTATTAAATCAGGTTTCATTTTCATAAAATGAGCATGTGCTATATAATCGACTATTTGCGCTGCAAGGCAGAAGGCTGCTTACAATTTCTGTATCCTTTCAGCAAAAAGTCAAGGCTAAATATTACAAGGGAGGTATATCATGAAAGAAATAGAAATTACAGATATTGGGAATATAAAAATCGGTCAGGTTGAAAATGCCGATGCTGGCACTGGTGTTACTGTTATCATTGCACCTGATAGTGCTCCATGTGGCTTAGATATCAGAGGTGGTGGTCCTGCCAGCAGAGAATCAGGCCTAATGGATCCACTTGCTGCTGCAGAGGTAATACATGCAGTTGTCTTAGGTGGTGGTTCTGCTTTTGGCCTTGATGCAGCTGGCGGTGTCATGAAATACTTAGCTGAAAATGGCATAGGTTTTCCTGTAGGTGATGTGGTTGTACCACTTGTTTGCCAATCAGATATTTTCGATTTAGGCTTTGGCAAAAACAATGTGTACCCTGATAAGGAAATGGGCTACAAGGCTGCTTCACTTGCTTTTGAAGGAAATGCTGGTAATTTCGAATCAGGCTGCTTTGGTGCTGGCTGCGGCGCTACCGTAGGAAAGCTACTTGGTCCAGACCGCTGCACAAAATCTGGAATTGCAAGCTATGCAGTTTCTTTAGGTGATTTGAAGGTAGGTGCTATTGTCTGCACAAATGCTGTTGGTGATGTATACGATTATGTAGACAACAAACGCATCGCAGGTGTATTGAACGCTGATGGCACTAACCTCAATGATGTGTCTTGTGAAGAGCTTATGTATGATATGGTGGCTAATCCACCTGCTGATTTTACTACAAACACAACTATCGGTATCGTATTTACGAATGCCAAGTTCAATAAAACTCAGCTTTGTAAGCTTGCTGGCATGACCCATGATGCATACGCCCGCTGCATCCGCCCAGTCCACACATCTATGGACGGCGACAGCATCTATGCCATGTCCTTAGGTTCCGTGGAAGCTTCTTTGGATGTTGTTGGCACATTGGCAAACCAGGTAATGTGCGAAGCTATTAAGCGCAGTGTTGACATCCATTAAAAATACCGGAGATTCTAGCCATTAGAATCTCTGGTATTTTTTATTTAATCTCATCCTGCCCAGGAACTATTATGGATTTAAGTAAAGGTAGTTCTTTAACTATTAAAGGAAAATGTAAAGATGTAGGTGAGTTGATGGGCTATTCTATCGATATTGATGAAATAATTGTTAATTAATTGAAATAGGAAAACATAAAAAAGAGAGCAACCTATTAACTATGTTGCTCTCTTTTAATGTATAGGATAGATAATTCCCAGCTACAGAAGTAAACCTCAATCTTAATTAAGTGGAGGGGGGGTGTATTTATTGATCTAGATTGTTATAACACCTGAACAATAAGTCTTCTTTTCATATACAAGATTTGGAAAATCTTTTTTTAATTCGTCGATGACGAAATATATTTCATCGTTATCCCAGGCATCACCAGCGTCTGCCTTACATTTTTCTAATTCAGCTCTAGTTTCAAAAGCTACATCTCCTATTAGAATTTTGCCACCTTCATTCAAGTGATTTAATAATTCATGAAAGAAGGCAACTTTTTGTTCATCATCTAGATGGTGAATTGAATATGTTCCAATTATATAATCAAACTTGCAGTTGTTTAGTTCCTTCACTAAACCTTTAGAAAAATCACCTTGATATAAATTTGCATTTGGCATTTTTTCCTTTGCCAGTTCAATCATTCTTTGAGAAAAATCTTGGCCATATACATTGCAGCCATACTCATAAAGCTTTGTTGTAAGAGTACCTGTTCCAAATCCAATATCTAAAACACTAGGATTCTTTTTGAAAACTATTTCTTGAAAAATATCGCCAAGAACAGCCTTATAACCTGCAAAAGGATATGAATTAGCTTCTTCTGATAGACCTACAGCTTTATCGTATCCATCTGCCCATAAATCAAAACCTTTGTTATCTAACATTTTGTCGCTCCCTTCAGTTTAGCTATGCTGTCATTTAGCGTTTTAATATTACTATAGTATATAGCTAAATAACAAGTTGCTATTGAATTATATACAATATTTTTCCTTAAGCTGGTTAAATTATAAATACCTTTTTATTATAAAATTCAATTCTTTAATATCTAATCCATCTCCACCAGTTTCAAATGTAAACAACAGCTTCTGTCCATACTCATATCCTAGCTCGCGATACTTAGCAATCTTTCTTATTGCTGCTGTGGCATACTCTGGTTTGTCCATCATCCCAAAGTGCTCGTAATAAAAAGTCTCTCTAGTATCCATATTAAGAAGTGCAAAATCAGGATGAAGCCCTTTCTTGTTTAATTCGCAGATTGGCTCATATACATAAGGGACGCCTGCTTTGGACAGTTTATCTGCAATTATCATTTCAGACTTGGATCTAACATGTTCTCCCTTTTCAGAATAATATGGTGTTTCGATTGGATATTTTTCATTGAAAGAGCTATCTTTGCCAGCAAATTTTTCTTTCCACTTAAGTATGAATTGTTCATCATCCATGTAACTATTATCTATCAATGCTTTTCTCTCAGGTGAAAGCTTGGAATACATATCTTTATATATATTTTTATTATAACAGCTCAGTAAAGACTCCAGTTTCTTAAGTCTAAAAACAATACTAGCATATAGCTTTCTATCATAGTCTGCCTGTGCCATAGTCTTTGCTATATCTAAGTCACTTTTGCGTATGAAAACCTTTTCAGAAGAATTATTATCTGTTAGCTTACTACATTTATAGTATTGGACATATTTTCCCTTGTTCTTTTTGATTTCTAGATAATATCCATCGTCTGGAATAAGCGTCTTCTCCAATCTATTCTTTTCTTGAATAAGTTGATTTTTCTCTTTGCCTAAAGCTTCAATTATTTCTTTCCTCATAGTGCTCCTTATCTCTTAATTTCTAATTTTTACCACTGCTAAAGCCATACTCCTGCTTCACAGTGGTAATCTCTACCTCGTTTTACCACTGTCCCAGCCTTTTCTCGCTTCACAGTGGTAATCTCTACCTGACTTTACCACTGCCCCAGCCTTTTCTCGCCTCACAGTGGTAATCTCTACCTGACTTTACCACTGCCCCAGCCTTTTCTCGCCTCACAGTGGTAATCTCTACCTGACTTTACCACTGCCTCAGCCTTTTCCTGCCTCACAGTGGTAATCTCAACCTTGCTTTACCACTGTCCCAGCCTTTTCTCGCTTCACAGTGGTAATCTCTGCCTGACTTTACCACTGTCCCAGCCTTTTCTCGCCTCACAGTGGTAATCTCTGCCTGACTTTACCACTGCCTCAGCCTTTTCTTGCCTCACAGTGGTAATCTCTACCTTGCTTTACCACTGCCTCAGCCTTTTCCTGCCTCACAGTGGTAATCTCTGCCTGACTTTACCACTGCCTAAGCCTTTTCCTGCCTCACAGTGGTAATCCCCCTGCAGGTTCAAGTCCTGTCACCAGCCTAGAACCGTAAAGAACCTGCAACGCACCTGCAGGGAACCTGCAAAATAAAAAAATGTCATCTCCCTTCCCTATAAATATTCCTCTGTTACCCTGCCTTCGCTAAGAAAGACAACAAAAACAGCCCCTATCCTCTTGCTTACACTCAAGAGATAAGGTTAAATCAACTTACCATGAAAATTGCTATCGAATGATAGCTAAAAGAATATGCGTCCCATCAGATAGACGGTGGCATGCTTAAAAGCTTCCCCAAACTTCTTAAAAAGTATGACTTCTTGTGGGCTACTTAAGGAAAAAGCCCACAAGAACTTGGCCATTCGCCATGGTGGCAGATAACTCTAAAGAGTTATCTCTTCTTTGCCAAGCAATATTTTCTTTCAGAAAATATTGGTCAATCTCCAATTCTTGATTTTCTGATGAAAATCAAAAAACTTATAAAATAAAAAACTCACATACAAAGTATGTGAGTAATGCGGGTGACAGGACTTGAACCTGCACGGTCGCCCACTAGAACCTAAATCTAGCGCGTCTGCCAATTCCGCCACACCCGCTTAAAATAAAGAAGAACTGTACTTAAATTGACAATTCCGGGTAAGCAATTCCTAGTAAAATATAGAAGAAATTACTTACCTGTGTCGGCTCATCGACAACGATTAATATATCATACTGAACCATTAAAAGCAACAAAAAACTGCCAAAATTTTGGCAGTTTTTCTCTAAATTATTTCATGTCGGAACTGTCGTGTCCCGCCTGTTTCAGCCGTGCCATAGCACGCGCCATTTTAGCTGTGCTGATTTCGTAGTCCATTCGACTTTGCTTCTGTTGCAGCTGCTCCTGTGCCCGCTCTGACTCTTCTTGGGCACGGAATTCATCAATATCCTCTGGACGTACACAAGAATAGGCAAGCATCTTTACTTCACCATTTGGATAGACTGTTATCAATCCATCTGAGATAACAGCATGTTGCCATGTACCATCAGGCTTTTTAAAGCGAATTTCACCTATTTCTACCACACCAGTCAAAGTCTCATGATGAGCCATGATTGCTACCTCACCATCAGAACCCGGGAAAACCAGTATTTCGCATTCTCCCTCATAAAATATTTCGTTGCATGCAATGATTGTTAGATTAAATAATGATGCCATAAGCTACTCCTTTGCAAGTGCAGCTGCTTTTGTCTTTACATCCTCAATCGTGCCAACATTGAAAAATGCTGCTTCAGGATACTCATCCATTTCACCATCAAGAATAGCCTTAAATCCTTTTACTGTTTCATGAACAGGAACAAACTGTCCCTTCACACCTGTAAAGTTTTCAGCTACTGAGAATGGCTGTGAAAGAAATCGCTGAATCTTACGCGCTCTATATACAGTCACTTTATCTTCATCTGAAAGCTCTTCCATACCAAGAATTGCAATAATATCCTGCAATTCCTTGTACTTCTGGAGAATTTCCTGTACACCACGGGCAACCTTGTAATGCTCTAGTCCAACCACATCTGGCTCCAAAATACGGGAGGTTGACTCCAGTGGATCAACAGCTGGATAAATACCCTGCTCCACAATTTTACGGGAAAGTACTGTTGTGGCATCTAAGTGAGAGAAGGTAGTAGCTGGAGCTGGGTCTGTCAAATCATCAGCAGGAACGTATACAGCCTGAACTGATGTAATGGAACCATTTTTTGTAGATGCAATTCTCTCCTGAAGCTCTCCTAAATCGTTGGCAAGTGTAGGCTGATAGCCTACAGCTGATGGCATACGACCAAGCAATGCGGAAACCTCTGAACCAGCCTGTGTGAAACGGAAAATATTATCAATGAACAAAAGCACATCCTGTTTCTTTACATCACGGAAATACTCTGC
>CAMNPQ010000146.1 GCA_946548305.1 uncultured Pseudobutyrivibrio sp. | reverse complement strand
ATACAGTTCTTCATAAAAAGCCTCAGGTCCTGGGAATTCGGAATCTGGAAGCACATCTGACAAAACAGAAAAGGTTTCATAATCAGGAAGCTCTGTATCCTCTTCTGAGACTTCTTCTGAAGCTGCATCTTCTATAGCTTCAGTAGAAGCTTCTTCTGTAGCTTCAGCCATCTCTTCTTCTGACTCTTCGCTAACTGTTTCTTCTGTGGCAGTCTCTGTAGACTGTTTGCCACAACCTATAAATAATGCACCTAAAACAGTGCTTGCTATAAATAAACTAACAATCTTTTTTTTCATAATTTTCTCCTTTATTTCCATTTATTGATTAATATTGGGTATATTGCTACTGCAAAAACAGACATACAAAATCTGGCAACAAAGCTACCCCAGTTGTCTCCAAACATTCCGCAAAAAACGGCTGCTCCCATGAATTCCTTCCATGATAAAACAATGGCAACTCCTATGAAGCCCAGCATTGGAAGATTCTTTGAGTCCTCTGGAATCTGATAATTAATATAATGTCTTTCAATATAAGAACCGATTACAAAGCCTAAAAACATACCAGCTGATTTAAAGGTATCCTTCATCATTTTAACCGGGTCTACAAGTAAAACGCCATCCACATAATCCATAGGATATGGCTTTACCTGAATATATATTAAAACAACTATCACAAGAAGTATACCACATACAGTGAGTATATCTTTGGCTTTCTCATTTCCTTCAAGCTTGTCCTGAACCTTTGCAATGATAAACATCAGAATTGCTGTAGCTCCAAATCCTACAAGCACATCCTGTGGTGTGTGAACACCTAAGAAATTTCTGGAAAAGCCAGTGAGTACAAGAAGAACTATACAGATTATAGAAACCCATCTTCTTTTATTCCACTGCCATACAGCAGAGCCTCCATAATGTATAGTGGCATTGGTAGTGTGTCCACTAGGGAAGGAATAGCCTGTGGCAGCAACCTTTGAATCTCCTGCTGGTTCGATTAAATCCGAACGTATCCATGGTCTATAAGCGCATGCAGTCAGTTTGATTACACCATTTAGTAATTCGCCACTATTGTACCATGCTAAAAACCTGTAGCCCCATTTTTTATTAACACACCAATACACGAAAAATGGAAGCATTGGCATAACATCTACAGCTATTTTTGAGAGTGCATTGAAAAACTCATCAAAAACTCCACCTGTGGCATTTCTTAGCTCTTGTAATAATAATAAGTATTGAATATCCAGTTGCATAACATACCTCCTGATTTTATTTTTTATTTCTTATTATTTATAAATAATAAGTATTTACATAATATGAAAAAAATGCGAATTATTTGTGACATAAATAATATGCTGTAATAGAGTAAAAAATCCCCCTTCTGTGGTACATACCGACCACAAGAAGGGGGAGTAATCTAGTATTCCTCACACTATTCCTTTTGGAAAATTACCATTCCTTCTGGATTCTCTTTAAGCTCTCTTTCGAGATCATGAAGAGCAGCGCCAGTAATACCCACTGTTTCAAAATCATTAGTTTTCTTCCCTATTTTGAAAATATCTATACTATTAAAATTGCCTTGAAATAAACTCCAGCTTCCGTATATATTCTGCGGCTCTGCTGGCATATACACTGAATCTTCTTTATAGTATTTAAAAACATCATAGTATGTATCAGCTGTAGTTTCCGTTACTCCAGTCGGTAAGGTAACTACTATACCAGCACTAGGGAATATAAATCCAACATCATGCAATAAAACCAACAGAGATTTGTTCTTTCCAGTAGCATATTTACATAATCTTTCCATCTGAGTCTTGTTCAGTGGAAATTCTTTTATTTCCTTTGGTGTCATTGCAGCTAAAAGTTCATCTTTACGTTCAATTGCTTCTCCATCCTTACCCCAATATTTCTGTGGATAGACGGTTTCAAAATAGTTACCATATGTAATCAACTCGCCTTTTAATCTCACATGTTTACTACTATCAGATGTGCTGTCTACAAATACAAATCTGCCTTTTTCATAGTACTTTTTATAAAGCTCTGCAACCTTATTTAAGTTTGTAATCATTGTATTTCGTGATTCATGAGTTGCATCATATTTTGCAGAATTATCATAGCCATCTAATATTAAATTGACATAAGTATATCCTTCAATATAAATCTCAAGCTGTGTTATTAAATAAGGTGTTGTCACATCTAAAGCCTCACCAGAAAACATGACTTTATCGCAAGCATTATTATAAGCAGCATCAAATATTGATTTTTTGTCAGTTGAAACACTTACATCTCCTTGATAAGCTAATGTAGCCCCTCCTAAAGCATTTTGTAGGCTAGTAAAACGAGAGTCATTATATAAAGCTCCAATCTTCTTGTCGTATTGATCTTTTGTAATTTTTCCTTGTGAGTATGCATATGTTATATCGCCTACAGCATTTTTTATTTCAAGAGTAGCTTTATGTACTTCCTGGAATTGAGAACCTAAATTAGTCATAATAGCTACATCTGCTACAGTAGTCTTTATTCTAGACTCCGAACTATCAATTTGCGTTCCAATTTCATCAAGTTGTGCTTTAAGTTCATCATTTGTAACCACCTTTGTACCTAATGCCATATCAAACAATGCACCTAAGGGACCTGCAACCATTCTAAATTCAGGACAAATTGCTGATATATAATCCATTGTAGACTTTAGAACAGTTTTAGCTGCTTCCTTTGCAGCCTTGGTGGCTTCCTCATTTTGTTTAGCAGTTTTCAAAGCAACAGTATCAGTAGAGGAACTCTTAGAGGCACTTTCTGTAGCTGACTTTGCATCAGCTTCTGCTGCTGCGAAAGCTTCCACTGGTACATCTACTGTTACTTGAGGAAGTTCTGAATCCTTAGAAAGGATAAATTCATTGCCGTTTTGATTAACGAAGTTGCCCTTTTCGTTTGGTGTGAAGGTGTTACCCATCTCATCTATCCAAGTGTAGTCGTTAAGTGACAGCTGCACCTGGGATAAATCCTTGGAAAGCACTCCATCAGAATTGATTCTTGTTCCATATATGTAGAATTCATAGAAGTCGTCTGTATTTTCACCTATATAGCCAAATACATCCAGCTTTGCTGTTGATTCCAGGTACACTGCTGTGACTATCTCATTTTGGTTTACAGTCAAATAGTTTCCAATATAATCCAAAAATGTATAGCCATCGTGAGTTGGAGCTGCTGGCAATTCATCAATTTTGCCATCTGCTGGAACGATATATGTATCTATTACACTGTTATCAAATGAATCTATAAAAGTAACAGTGTACAATCCATTTGCATTCCATTCATCAGTATTTTCCAAAAGTCCACACCAGTCTACCTCATTCCCCTCAGCATCATAAAGTGGAATGTATTTAAATGCTTTATCCCTGGTAGTATAGAATTCTTCTATAAGCTCTTTATAGTTTACTTCATTTCCCTCAGCATCGTACAAAGGTACATATGGGGCAAATGTCTCTACTGGTGTAGTGTCGGCAGAACCATCTTCTAAGCGTCCAAGATAGTCTACCTCATTCTTCTGCCCATCATACAAAGGTATATATTTACCATCTTCAGTATAGCCTGTAAATGCAGGGTCAGTGTAGTTTACCTCATTGCCCTCAGCATCATACAAAGGAACATAAGTAGAGGCGGTTGAGCTAGAACTACTAGAATTAGAGCTAGTAGTATTAGAGCTAGTAGTATTACTGCTTTCTAATTTTTCCTGATAATCCACTTCGTCTCCATTTGACTTATAAAGAGGCAGATAGTTTCCAGATTCATCCTTACCTGTAAATGATTCATCAGTATAATTCACTTCATTTCCATAGGCATCATATAAAGGCACATAACCATCCTTTTCATCTGCAAATGCTGTAATCACATTTGTCTGTTCAAAGGTAAATGCAGCTATGAGCAGAAATGCAATCAATCGCTTTTTCATTAAAAGCCTCCTTCCATAAATACAATTTGTTAATCACGTCTTCGGTATATATCTTTTATGTAATGCATTATATATCGTTATTTGTCACAAAAGTGTCACACACTCATTTTTGCGGCTAAACGTCTAATTTAGTTATATAAAATAAGTATTTACAGAATATGAAAAGAATGTGTATTATTTGTGTTTTGCCTGTATTATGTATAGTCCTTTACAGTGTTAGCTGTCTTATCAATAATCTCCACATAGTATTTTTTGTAGTTGTCAGGGTTCACAAATACATCAACGCTGTCCCCCACCTTGTAGGAATCATTTGGATTGAAATAAAGGCAATCACTTTTAAATTTGTAGGTCATACCGTCAGCAGGGTTTTTATAGTTGCAGTAAACTCTAAAGGGATGTCTGCCATTTACTGTGACACTTGTGTCCCTTTCAATGCTTTCAATGGTGCCATATATGTGCTGTCCTGTTTCTGCCAGCTTGTTATTTTTTAGTTTTCTCAAATAGCTGGTAAGAATTGTTGGAATACCTACAATAGTAAGAAAGCCGCCCACAGCGAATACAACTATAAGAAGAGTTCTGTTTCCTTCCGCGGTTTCTATTTTTCTTGGGGAATCAGGGTCTACATACAAGGTGAGTTCTTTGCCCTCATACATGCCACTGGAATAATAATTTAGTTTTACATGGTCATACATTTGACCATCATATTCGTATGAAACAAACACATCATCAGAAGAGTTTTCATTTACATTGTCATAAACAATTTCTGTGATTACACCATCCACAGCAATAGCACGTTCCATAAAAGCATTTAAATTTTTTGTTAATATAAAACCACCTACCAAAAAACCTATTCCTAAAATGGTAAAAATGCAGCCAATAAATTCAACAATATGTTTTCTTATATATGTCTTCATAAGTAATGTCTCCTACTTTAATCAACAACAGGCTGCCAAAAGGCAGCCTGAAAACTTTGGTATTATTCTTCATCCACATCCTTGATTTTGTTTGCCCTGCGTTCCACTTCTTTTGCCTGTACATCTGATGGAACCTGCTCGTATCTTGCCAGTTCATAAGAGAATGTGCCATATCCTCCAGTCATAGAACGAAGTGTGGTGTCATATCCATATAGCTCTGCCATTGGCACTTCTGCTAAAATCTCCGTCTTGCCTGAAACCTCTGTAGGGTTCATACCAAGTACACGTCCACGCCTCTTGTTCAAGTCGCCCATTACATCACCAGTATAGCTGTCTGGTACAAGAACCTTCAGTGTCTCAATAGGCTCTAGCAATATAGGATTAGCTTTCATGATACCCTCTTTAAAGGCACCTTTTGCAGCCACTTTGAATGCCATTTCAGATGAGTCTACAGGATGATAGCTACCATCATACAGATTTGCGTGGATACCCACAACAGGATAAGCAGCAAGTGGACCTGCAAGCACTGCCTCCTGCAATCCCTTTTCAACAGCCGGGAAGTAGTTCTTTGGAACAGCACCGCCCACAACTGATTCGGTAAAGTTGTAGTGCTCTTCCATGTTGCCAGATGGTTCAAAGGTCATCTTTACATGACCATACTGTCCATGACCACCAGTCTGTTTTTTGTATTTGTATTCCACATCTGACTTGCCACGGATTGTCTCCTTGAAGGCAATCTTTGGCTGACTAAGCTCTATATCTACCTTGTATTTTTCATTGAGCTTTTGCACTAGCATATCAATGTGTCTATCACCTATTCCATAAATCAGCGACTGGCTGTTCTCCCCGTCATTAACAACCTTTATAGTCAAATCCTCAGCGCAAAGCTTTGCAAGTGATTGTGCTATCTTGTCCTCATCACCTTTATTTTTAGCCTTGTACCTCTTGTAGGTATATGGGATAGATAAAGGTGTTCTGATATAAAGAATAGGATTAGCCTTGGTAGAAAGCGAATCTGTGGTTGCCACCTTCTGAAGCTTGGAAAGAGCACCTATATCACCTGCGTGAAGCTCTGGCACTTCCTCTGCCTTGCTTCCTGTCAGAATATAAAGCTTTCCAATTTTTTCCTCTGATTCCTTGTGCTTGTTGTAAAGCACATCATCAGTTTTTAGCACACCTGAATTTACCTTTATAAGTGAATACTTTCCTACAAAAGGATCTACTATAGTCTTGAAGCAGTATGCACTCTTTGGCTTAGAGAAATCATAGTCAGCTTCGTAAACTTCATTGGTGTTGGCATTAATACCAGATATTTTTCTATCCTCTGGGCTAGGAAGATATTTTACTATATCCACAAGCATTGTGTACTGTCCACGGTTTAGAGTGTTTGAACCCATCATTACAGGGACAATATCACCTGTGCCCACATTAGCTCGAAGAGCCTGGCGGATTTCTGCCTCTGAGAATTCTTCTCCGCCAAAATACCTGTCCATGAATTCCTCTGAGGTCTCTGCCACTGATTCCATCAAGGCTTCACGGTATTTCTCCAGATATTCTTTGCTGTAGTCTGGAACATCACAGTGCTCTGGTGCTCCATCTCCCTTCCATTTCTTTCCAATCTGCTGGATAACATTTACATAGCCAACAAACTCTCCGTTTTCACGAATTGGAAGATGGAAAGGTGCAATTTTCTTGCCATAAAGCTCTTGCAGCTGCTCTACAATCTCTCTATAGCTGGCATCATCTATATCCATGTCAGTTACAAAAACCATTCTTGGAAGGTTGAATTTGTCACACAGCTCCCAAGCCTTTTTTGTACCAACTTCTATTCCGCTTTTTCCTGAAATAACAATAATAGCTGCATCAGCTGCACTGACAGCCTCCTCAACTTCTCCAATGAAATCAATAAAACCTGGCGTATCTAGGAAATTAATTTTGGTATCACCCCAAATGATTGGGACTAGAGATGTGTAAATAGAAAACTTGTTTTTCTGTTCCAATTTGTCGTAGTCACTAATGGTATTACCAGCCTCGACAGTGCCTGGCTTTGATATCTGACCAGCCAGATAAGCCATAGATTCGATGAGACTGGTTTTGCCCGCCCCGCTGTGACCAAGTAACACAACATTTCTAATTTTGTCAGTAGTAAAAACCTTCATGTG
>CAMNPQ010000145.1 GCA_946548305.1 uncultured Pseudobutyrivibrio sp. | reverse complement strand
TAATTGTTCAGCGGTATCTTCATACCCTTCTGACAATTTGAAATCTTCTACCGCCTCATCATAATTTCCTTTTTCCAAAGCTTCTAATCCGCTTGTGTAGTAATATATCTGAGAGGCTACAACCAACTTTTCAGGGGCATCACCATAATTGCCTGCACGTTTATAGCATCTCATGGCTCTGCCATAGTTTTGACTGGCAAATGCTCTTTCAGCTATTTCATATTGCTTATTTGGCTGAAGGAAATAAAAAACTCCACAAACACTAGCTAATACTAACGCTGCAACAACAGATAATGAAGTAATCAGTATTATCTTTTTCTTAGATTTTTTCACACCTTGTTTAGCCCCACAGCTGCCACAGAAAAGAGTCCCATCTGGTAATTCACACCCACAATTTTCGCAATGTATCATATCCTTTCTCCTTTCATTCCCTGATAACTTCCCAATTTATTCAGAGCTTAAAACATTAAGAAGTTTCTGGGAGCATCTTGTAGTCACTTCAATATAATAATTGTAGTCATCTGTAGACATATTGCTGGTATCGACCTTCTCCACCTTGCTGGCAAAATCACTGTACTTCTGCAAAAACTTTGAGTAATCGCCAAGTAGTGATAAATCTGTGGGATTTTCAGTATACTTCTTCATAAATGCTACATAGTCATCAACAAAATCCTCGTAGGAGTCAAGAAAAGCCTTCAAATCTGGATCAACCTTTGATGCGTTTTCATTTTCAAATAGCTGCCTTGAGCCGCTATAATCAGAATTATTTGCTCTTGAGATGGAGTCAATCCCATATAGAGAGAAAACAATCAGTACAATCACTAGTGCAGCTATAGGAAAACCTTTCCATCTGGCTTTTTTTATCAAACACACGATGGCAATTATGATAGAAGCATAAAGGATTACCAAATCTATCCAGTGATCTATAGCAAGCAATCCAATTATTGCTACTACTAACGATACTATTCCTAACCAAGGAGCCATTCTTTTTTCTTGCTTTCTTTCAATAGCCCCATTTGGGGTAGTTGCTGCTTTTTCTATATTATTGTTTGCATCAATACTTGCCCCACAATTCATGCAAAAAACAGCTCCTTCAGGTATTTCACTTCCACACTTTGTACAAAATCCCATAAAACTCCTCCTCTCAAACTTCGCTAATCCTGAACTCCACTGGAACGGAGTGGTTGCATATTATGACTTGATAGAGCCTCATTCAAATCTATTATGCTGCCAGAGTGCTCGTTAAAAAATGTCATTATAAGTGCATCTCTTTGATTTCTAGCGTACAATTTGTCCATCTTATAAATCTCTAAGGCTCTTTGCGTTTCTTTTAATGTAAAATCGGCAGCGTAGCATATTCTTAAAATGACATCTCTTTGCTGAGTCCTCTTCTCTTCGGACAATAGTTTATAACCGTATCTCAGTGAAATATCAGCTTTTAAAAATACATCCTGCTTTAAAATGTTCTTCTCTTTAAAACGCTCATTCATGTATTTCATGAAGCTTCTGTCATCTGTTAGCAGTTCTTCTTGATTTGCTTCCATGTAATCTGAAATATTTTCAGGATGGGTATTCTCTAAAATGCTTTCCAACTCTTCCGTGCTTTTTTTGTACATATGCAAAATCCTCCACTATGCTATAATTTATTTATTAGTAAATGAGGTGATGACCATGTTTGATAGCAAACTTCCAGTTTCATACTACCAAGAAATTGCTACCTTAAACGAGGAGCATAACATTTTCTTCGTGCAACATATTGAAACAAAAAAGGTATATATCAAAAAGCTTATGACAGTATATAACCTTAATGTATTTGAACAACTTTTTAAAAATCCTATCAAAAATACACCTCGTATTTACGCCATGTATGAACATGACAATTGCTTAACTATAATTGAAGAATATATATCTGGTGACTCTTTACAGGAAGTCGTCGATTTGTGCGGTCCTCTAAATGAGAGGGATGTAATCAACTATTGTATCAAGCTTTGTGACATTTTAAATGACCTTCACTCATCATCCCCTGCAATAATTCATCGGGATTTAAAACCATCCAATATAATCTTAACCGAAAATGAAAGAATCATTCTCATTGATTTAAATGCAGCCAGACAATGTATTGATGAAAAAGAGCGTGATACTCATCTGCTGGGGACAAAAGGATTTGCTGCTCCAGAGCAGTTTGGCTTTGGAAACTCCTCATGTCAGACCGATATATATGCTGTGGGCAATCTTATAAAATCGCTATTGCAACCCAATAATAAAAGTCGTAAAATTTCATCCAAGTTAAATTCTATACTCAAAAAGTGTTTGGAGCTAAATCCTAAGGATAGATATACCTCAGCCACTCAACTAAAAAATGCTTTGGAACGAATTTAGTTTTGTTTTTTATAGGTACATTATATCAACTCATAAAAAAAATAATCCCACCGCTACAGTGGGAATGAACTCAAAGAAAGTGAAAATTTTATGAAATTAGTAAATTGTCCTATGTGCGGCTGTCGGTGCTCCGCAGATGCAAGCAAGTGCCCCGAATGTGATTTTAATATCAAATATTACTTCAATAATCAGCACCCTAGACATACTTCCTTCAATAAGAAATATGTGGCTGCTACAATTGCCATTGCTGCTATAGCCATATTAGGCTTTATTGTTATCAAAAGTCTACTTCACACTGCACCTAAGACAAAGGAAGCTTTAACAGAGGCTTCATCAGAATCTACAGCTGATGAGGAACAAAAAACTGTCATTTCCAATGAAGTTGCAGACACATCTACTGAAAGTAATGATACTGTAGCAGATGTAGTAGGAGTTTATAGTGGCGATGATCATGAAATATTAGTAATTAATGATGACAATTTTGCTTATTATTATTGTGCCGAAAAGGCTTATACTGAATTGCAATGCCCTTGGTATATACAAAATAACAAGATTTATATAGAGTTTTCTCGTTTGCACTGTACTGTATCTGCCTCAATCAATAATACCGATGATTTTATATTACAAGCTGACCCACCAAATATAAATTGGAACGCCGAGGTTTTTACCAAGTTGAATGTTTCCCCAGATGATTATTTATCAAAGGTAATCACTCCTTATGACAAAAAAGCTACACAAAATGCTGATGGCACAATGACATTATTATTTAATGGAAATAGTTACACTATACCTAAAGAATTTGCGGATTTAGAGAGCGAATTCGACACTTCAGATAATTGCTCTACCTTTGTAAGCATTGATCCTCAAAATGATTATATAAGTGCTTTGCTTTTCTTCACTGAACCAAAGTTATCTGGATTTAATATAGATAATGATGATGTTGTTCCATCATTTATAGCAAACTTCTTTTCCCGTTCAACTGCCAAATACTACAAGAACACGACCATCCATAATCTGGATGCCGATATTTACTCTATTAATGGCATATTAAACGAAAACTTTTCTGGATATGAAGGCTCTGATTTCACTGGTTTTCTTGCACATATTGACAATGCCTCTAATAATAGTATCGATTATATTATGCTAATAGAAAGTGGCGGACGAAATCTTTCAAAAGGTGATAAACTTCTTGAAATCATAGATTCCTTACCTACAAAAACGCCCTGAAGTATTTCTTGCTTCAGGGCGTCTCATGATTAAAGACTTATTTTTTTCCATAGACCGATGTTTAACCTTTCTTGAATTCAACTTTTTATCCATTCAGACTTTATTAACGATTGTATCTATTATAACTATCATAACTATTGTAACTTTTGTGACTATTTGATTGGATTTTCTTTAATATATTTTTCCAATATTTCAGCAGCATCTCCTATTATTTCCGCGCAAGGACGTTTTTTGTAGTATTCCTCAGTTCGTGCCTCTGGAATTGGTATATCATGCTTTACATCAAGACCTAGCATCTCTCTGCATATTATAGAACCATGTTCCTCTTCAAATTTGTGAGCCAATTCTTGTATCCTAGCATAATGGTTTGCTTTTACTTCCCCTGTCTGTGGACCATCATATCCGTATAATATCCCAGCTATCATAAACATACCACTTACTGACCCACATACTTCGCGGAGTCGTCCCATTCCTCCACCAAATGACGATGCCATCTTTGACAACACCTCAGTATCAATAGGTAAAATATCTGAAAAAGCGAGTACTAACGACTGTGAGCAATTATATCCTTTTTTAAAATTATTCATTGCCTGCTCTCTTCTTGACATGGCATATCCTTTCTTCTGAATGATTTCTTGCAAATGTGAATTAATTGTGAATTTTAAACTTCAAAACTATGATAAATGACAAAAGGCCTCTGCAAACATTATTATTGCTGAAGCCTTTTGTCTGTATTATTGTCCCAATAATTTCTTTTCTAAATCAGTCATATCATAATCTCGCTGAGAAAAATTATTAAATGAATTTTTCGACTTTTCATTCTTCTCAGGAGGATTATAGTCAAATTCTCCTGAAACCAGCTTGCTGTTTAGTAATGAATACTTTGAGCGTGGATTCTTCATTGAATTGATACTATTTATTGATTTCATAACATCCATAAGGGTTCTATTATAGTTGATGTATGTTTCAATAATACTTTTTGCCTCATCTTCGTTAAGTCCAAAGTCTGTAAGCAACACATACAAATCCTTATGTTTATCTTCAATATCTATAGTGGTCTTTTCAGTTATCGTTCTACCTTTTTCTTTAGCATAAATATCTGAAATATGGAAATAGTATCCAATTATCTTGCGACCTTGTTTATGCTCATTAAAAGTAAAGGAAATATCTATATTCTCCACTCCCTCTAGGTCTCTTCTAGCGCGCTCTAATACACGCTTTATATCACCAGCCTTATAAGAGACTGGCATTCCAAGGTAGAATTTAAGCTCGTCAAGTGCAAATTCTACTTCTCCAGCAGGTGCAGTTGGGTAAGCTCTGAATTTCTTATAAGTTTCCAGCAAGTAGAACACATTTCTACTGTATTCTGCGGAGATTTGAGATAATAACTGAGTGCTGTAATATGCTCCATGCAGGATTCCTGAAGCTTTTGCAAAGGCCTCAAAAAATGGAGATGGCTGGAATGTAAATTTATTCTCTCCAGGCTCGCCTTCCTTAGGAATAAATTCATCTAATGCCAAGTACCAAGGGAATCTAAATGTATGCATACCATCTGCCACAGGAAGATTAAACTCCATAATTACCTTTTCTTTTAGCAGCGGCAAAGCTTTTTTAAATACTTTATACCCTTGTTTGCTCCCCTTCGCATATCCCAAACGCTCATCCAGTTCCTTTACAGGAATCTCATAGACCCTGTTATCAGGCTTTGAGGACATCTCCGCTAGAAGAATGTCCATTATGTTATTCTCGTACAATGTATAATTTTGCCTTGAACGAAGAAACAGAATCTCTGGTCTATATGTAATATTAACTCCGCCTCGTTTAGCTGGGGAGTTATTACTCTGCAAAGAACATATATAGTTCACCGCTTCCTCTGGCTTTGAAGCTATTAATTGCAAGAAATCGTTGCTCCCCACCTTAGGTGCTGCCTCGGATAGTGCATTGTCGTTTGAATCTGTACCATCTTCGTTGATGATTTTCGGTTTGCCTTCGCTGATTTCATACGGATCTATAACATTACCATCTGGAGTCAGCTCCATTTGTCTGTTAAATCCATTTGATTTCAGTTTGTACCTACTGGTCTCCGATACACTTATTTCATTTTCATTATAATAGGATGATCCTCTCATAACTTACGCTCCTCATTACTATGATTATATACGTTTGTTTTCATAATAACAAGAAAAATGATATTTTATTTATTTTTTCATTTTGGTGTGTGACTTGTCATTTTTAAATATTTATGGAATGCCCAGAAACCATAATATTTCCGTTTTCCTGGACTGTCTGGTATTATTTTAGGTCTCGCAAAGCCCCATTTTATCGCATGTATGACATGTAACACACCGTATTATGAGAGCTTTTATGTTTTTTCATAATAAATGTGATTTCAGTGTGCAACTTTTCATTTTTCCAGATTTAACCCCTGATAATTTTCAATAAAAATTTCCTACATCCCTACGAATTTGATGCTAATTAATAAGAACTATGACAAGTTGCACACCATATTATGAGATTTTATGTTTTCTTTCATAATTAATGCCTTTTTAGTGTGCAATCTGTCATATTTAATGTTGAAATATGTTTACTTTTCTTAGTTAGCCCATTGAATATAAATTGATTTTCCGCCCTTTTTAAAAGCAGTGTGTGACTTGTCATACTACGAGTGCGTATTATCATAGATAGGTGTGTACACTATCATTTTTTAGTGTGACATGTATCTTTAATCAGTGTGCCTTTTATCATTTTTTAGTGTGTAACTCATCATAATAAACTACGAGAAATGCCCAATTTACAAGGGTTTCAGAGTCTTTCTTATACATATATACTTAAATATACATTCTTTTCATTTATTCCCCAGGGGATAAAAAAAGACTTAGTGTTTTAGACTAAGCCTATTCTAATTAATTAACACTTAAATATTTTTTATGTATTACATACGCCATAAAACTTGTAGGTCGTAATCCTGTTAAACTTGCAGATTTTTTTATTGCATCAATTAAATCAGCTGGAAGCATTGCTGTAAATCGTGTAGGTTCTTTTAATTGTTTCATATATGGTTTTATCTCTGCTAAAGATGGGATATTGCCAGCATTTACAGCATCTATTTCATTTGAAAAAATATTTTCTAAGAGTTCTTGCCGTGAAATTCCGTTTCTAGCTGCGTAAAAGCGTAAAAACATGTCATCATCTTCCAAAACAGAAATAGTTATAGACTTACGAGGCTGGTTGTAACTAGAATCAACCTTGCTAATTTCTTCTGTTTTAAGCTGTCTCTTTTGTATATTGTTTTTTTCAATCTCTTTTTCTTTGGAAACGTCATTGTCTTGAGATTCGACTGCAGGCTTTGGCTCTGGGATAACTTCTGATTGAGGTTCAATTTTAGCTGGCTTATCCTTAGGCTCTTCTTTTGGCATAGAAGTATTATCCTCTATGGTGACTATAGGTTCAACTGCCATTAAATCGTCAAATAAATCTAAAGTGT